>NZ_WKZK01000006.1:0-131746 GCF_009680135.1 Eubacterium sp. BIOML-A2 | reverse complement strand
CAGAGGTGGAAGTGTGGCAACACATGGAGCTGACTGTTACTAATAGGTCGAGGGCATAACCAAGCAAGGTGATAGGAAATGGATGTATTTAGTTCTTTGTATGCAGTTTTGAAGGTACACAGATATAGTATCATATTCCTCGATAGCTCAGTGGTAGAGCATTCGGCTGTTAACCGAAGGGTCGTTGGTTCGAGCCCAACTCGGGGAGCTTGTAGACCGTGAGCACTACTTACGGTCTACAAAACTTTATATATGATTTTATGCGGCTCCTTGGTCAAGCGGTTAAGACATCGCCCTTTCACGGCGGTAACACGGGTTCGATTCCCGTAGGAGTCATTTTATGTCGATGTGGTTCAATTCATTAAGATTGACCACGTCAATCGCAGGCAGAGTGCTGATTACAAATCAGCTGCTCTGAGAGATGTAATGTAATATGCCGATGTGGCTCAATTGGCAGAGCAGCTGATTTGTAATCAGCAGGTTATCGGTTCGAGTCCGATCATCGGCTTTGTTCCTTTTTGGGACATAATACACGTGGACCTTTAGCTCAGTTGGTTAGAGCAATCGGCTCATAACCGATCGGTCCTGGGTTCGAGTCCCCGAAGGTCCACTATTTTAAAAAATTTAATAAGGCCCAGTGGCTCAGTTGGTTAGAGCGCCGCCCTGTCACGGCGGAGGTCGAGAGTTCGAGTCTCTTCTGGGTCGTTGACATTAGAGAAAAAAAGAGTTATAATTGTCTCTGATGTACAAGTAAATATTATGGGATCTTAGCTCAGCTGGGAGAGCATCTGCCTTACAAGCAGAGGGTCATAGGTTCGAGCCCTATAGGTCCCATATATTGTGCCGCAGTGGCGGAACTGGCAGACGCCCGGGACTTAAAATCCCGTGGGTAGTGATACCCGTACCGGTTCGATTCCGGTCTGCGGCATTCGTGTAAAGTACTTCAATCCTTTGTAAATAGCAGGATTGAGGTGCTTTTTGCTTTCGAGACAAACTTCGTAGGATATAAAAACCGCTGGTTACTCTAAGTGATTGAGAGTAACCAGCGGTTTTTATATTTAGCAAATATCCTTTATACGGCAGTATGAGCATCCAAGGAGAATATGAATAAATATATCAAATGTTTTTTGTTGGATGTGCATAGATTATTTTGAATTGATAATCATCAGAAACAAAGAGTGTGAAATTTGTTAAGTTTTGATTGGGATTTCATGTAGAAAGGCAAGAACTGAAGTGTTAAATTTACGTAAGAAAGGAGCGGATTACTTATGATAGAGAATAGAAAACTGATGATGTCAGTGAAAAAAGAAGGTTATGTATCTGAATTAGTCATAAAAGATGATCCACATCAGATGAACTGGGTGATGGAAGACACCTATTTACAGCAGGCGGATTATCAGGATGCGGACAAACTGTTTGGACTTTTTGACATTCTTGCGAATGGTAACAAGGCGAGCAGTGACGGGCTGATGGCCAACATAAAGGAAGAAAAAGATAAGATAACAGTTACCTTTAGTGCCAAAGAATTACAGGTGAAGATGACTTATGACCTGGGTAAGAATGAGGAGGCGCTTTTCTGGACCATACAGCTAAAAAATCTGACGGAAAAGGAGATTAAGATAGAAGAGTTCGGTATATGGATATCCTTTGCCTATGTGATGTTTCGAGATAAAAATGTGCTTAGGAACATACATAATTCTGCCGCAGTCTTTCCGTCTGTTTCAACGGACTATACGAAACTAAGCGCAGTGCGAAGGGACGGATTGGGAGAGAATCTCGGATTTTATCAGGTAAAGGGAAGGACAAAATCAATCGGTACCTATTGTGATTATCGGAATCTGTTTTTCGAAAATGTGTCTCCTTCTTTAGACGGCATGTTGTTCCATAAATTGTATCTGGCAGGCGGTTATCCGGAAAAGTTTGAAAATCATGACTGGATATACGAAAAGGACGGATTGGTCCTTGAAGCAGGCCAAAATAAGGTGTGGGAGTACGTGATTGATACGAATCAAAGTCCCGAGGATTTTTATAATAAAGGGCTGAAATGGAAACATCCCAAGATGGAGTACACGCCCCTTAATATTATTGGAGAAACCGCAAGGATATCCGTAAGAGTACCAGCGGGAGTGGATGCGATAGCAGCAGATGCTTTTTACAAAGATGATGGAATCGTGAAAAAACTTGCAATCCCGATACGGGAAAAGGAGAAAAAGAGGCAATACAGCCTTTTTTTCAAGCCGGAGGCAATGGGGGAACACAAAGTAGTCATAAAGCTTTCTGACGGTACGAAAGACTTTGTGGTACTGAATGTGATGGACAGGATAGAAACGGTGGTTGAAGAACGCGTGGAATATATTTGCAGCAGCCTTTACCATGACGAAAATGGAGAACCTCCTTATGCTTTCGAGCCGGTTTCCAATCAAGGGGAATCTCTAGGAAAAGCAAATCTGGTTCTGAAGAAAAATCTGTTCGGTACTCCGGATGTTGAACAAGTCAGGAAAGTGGAAAACTGCGCGGTAAATTATGTACGAAAAAAATGGTTTGTAGACGGAGATTTTAGAAAACCGCGTAAACTTTACGGTGATTTTTACCGCTGCATGGATTTTGAATATATTAGCCATCTGTTTTATCTGTTATCCGAGTTTGGGGATGAGGTCCTTGCACTGCATGATGCAGGTACGTACCTGGAATGGGCGGCGGATGTTTTTGAGTTAAGGGTGAACCCGGATCTGCACCAGGAGGAGCGCGGAAAAGAGGAAGCACAGATGTTAGGCGTATATTTCCTGTATTTCAATCAATTGCTGGATAAGCTGAAAGTAAAAGGCATGACGAAGAAATACGCAAAGATACAATCCTTATGGGAACAGGTCATGGACCGGGTGGATAAGGATGCGGTAACTTATAAAGCCGCAATCACGGAGCACTATTATGATAACGCAGGCTTTGGCCCGACAGCAGGTGCTCTGTGCGAAAGCAACAGAGGGGAGAGTACCAGGCGCTATGGGGAACTCCTTTTGGCCAATATTGGCTATTCCAATGATTTCAGGGCTCAGAACCCGGATCGCTGGTGGGAAGCGCTGACGTATATGATCCATTCCCTTTGGGGAGGGGTTACAGCAGCGGCAGCATATAAAGTTTTTTTGTATCTGAAAGATATAAGATATCTGGAAGCGAGTTATAGGGCCACGGCAGGCATCCTGTACTGTTATGACACGCACGCCACGGCAACTTCTCCATTAGAGAAAGGAATGGCGGCTTCCACATATGCAGTGGCAGGCCCCCATATCAACCGTCCGGATCTTTCCAGGGCACGGTTCGGCCAGTCCACATTTTATAAGGACGGCGGTATTTTTTCCAAGCTTTTTGAAAATGACAGCCAGTCCCCGGACTGGGATATGGGCGAAGAGATGGCCGCATATCTGGAGAATTTTGGGGATAAGACTTTCATTATGGAAAAAGGAGATTCCATCCACGTAATCAATGGGAGTTATGAAGAGAATGAAACCGAGTATCAGATTACAAGCTTTGCCCCATACAGTAAAGAATTTTATTTTATCTCAGGAAATGATATAATCCTGATAGAGGATAAAAAAGACCTGAGAAGAATTATTTTGAAAAAAGAAAGGGGCTAAGCATATGGCCGGCGACATTATTTCCATTTCAATTCCTCCATTTCCGGATTTTATAGAGGGGAACTACCGCACCATGAGGAAAGGGCAGAGCCATGTAGACAGAAAGAACCTGGGCTATTTTGACCTGATCGTTGTAGAAAAGGGCTGCCTGTTTCTGGCAGAAGAGAATGAGCGGTATGAAATCAGGGAAAATGAAATGTTTATTTTGCTGCCGGACAGGCACCATTATTCATGGCGGCCATGCCAGGAGGAGACCGGATTTTACTGGCTGCATTTTTATACCACTGCGCAGTGGAAGCAGGGAAAGAGGGCCAGCAGATTCGTTTCAAGGCTGCCAATCCCCGATCAGCATTACCACCAATGCTCATACACATTACACCTGCCAAAATATGCAGCGATCAAAGAACCCGGTCTTCTGTTTGAACTGTTTCAGAACATTCTGGACAGTACCATCCATGAACATAGGAATGATATATGGAAAACGGAAGAACTGTTTTTACGGTTTTTAAGATTTGTTGAGAACACGGGGATACATAAAGACCGGCTGACTCTGTTGGCGGAACAGATCCAGATCTATTTGGAAAATAACATAGAGCAGCCAATCACCAACCAGCACCTGGAGGAACAGTTTCATCTGCACAGCAATTATCTTGCTAAGGCAATGAAAGAAACATTCGGAAAAACACCTTTGGATGTTTTACTGGAGATACGGATGGAATATGCCAGACAGTATCTGATCCGGACAGATTATGATATCAGGACGATTTCAAAACTGGTCGGTTTCAGTTCGGAGATATATTTTTCTAATTGCTTTAAGAAACATATGGGAATGTCTCCGAGGAATTATAGGAAGAAGTATGAGGAAAAGACATAAGACATGAGTTACACTAAACAGGAGTTAAAATGGCCTGCCGTTGTCTTCTTTGATTTACTATTCACGGTATTCAGGGAAAGATAGACGTAAATGACGGGGTATGATAGAATGGTAAAGCAAACTTTAAGAGCGGGACTTAAAAGGAGCGGTCAGCTATGGCGAATATACTAATTGTAGAAGACGAAAAAAATATGCAGGATATTATTGCCAAGTTCATGAGAAAAGGCGGCCATAACTGCTTTACAGCTGATGACGGCGTGGATGCCCTGGTAGTCTTAAAGAATCAGGCAGTGGATCTTATGATATTGGATGTGATGATTCCCCATCTGGATGGATTTTCCGTCTGCAGGACAGCCAGACAGATGAGCAGTCTGCCGATTATCATGCTGACGGCAAAGAGCAGCGATGATGATAAGCTAAGAGGTTATGAGTTGGGCGCAGATGATTACATGACGAAACCTTTTAGCCCGAAAGTATTACTGGCTAAGGTAAATGTTCTTCTGAACCGAATTGGTTCCCTTCCGCCGGATACTTTAAATGCCGGGAAAATAACGGTTTATCCTGCGTCTCATAAAGTGCTTAAGGATGGGGAGAGTATACCCTTAACCCATAAGGAATATGAATTGCTTTATTTCTTTATGACGAATCCTGAGCAGATATTCAGCCGGGAACAGTTGTTAAACCAAATATGGGGTTATGAGTTTGAGGGAACCACAAGAACCGTGGATGCCCATATCAAGAACCTGCGGCAAAAGTTGGGGGATGAAGGAAGGCATATCGTTACACTGATCCGCTCAGGCTATAAGTTTGAGGTGAATTTATGAATATAAACGACATCTTTACACTACGTACCGTCCGCAAAAAGATCTTACTGGTTTCAAAACTGGCAGGTATGATTCTTTTGCTGTCGTATGTAATTTTCACGAAACTGCAGACAGAGTCAGATATTACATTTGCCATATGGTTTTCCTTTGTGATACTGTTGGTTCTCACTGTCGATCTTCTGATGGGTCACTTTATTTCAAAACCGATTTCTAAACTGAACCAGACCGGGCGTAAGATGGCAAAGCTGGATTTTTCCTGTCCCTGTATTGTTGCATCCAATGATGAATTCGGGGAACTGTCGGCAAACTTAAATGTGATGGCAGAAAGGCTGCAGGAAGCTCTTGCAAAACTGGAATCTGCCAATATCCAGCTTGAAAAAGAGGTAGAAAAAGAACGAAGGCTGCTGGAAGAGCGCAGGGAACTGGCGGACAGCCTGTCTCATGAAATGAAAACACCTCTTGGTGTTATCCGGGCATTTGCCGAAGGGCTGCAGGAAGAAACCGATGAGGAAGAGCGGCAGAGATATTATAAGATTATTATATCTGAGACGGAGCGAATGAGCGGTCTGATTACAACACTGCTGGATCTGTCATCGCTGGAGACGGGAGCTTCAGCGCTTAATTGTGAACGTCTTGATTTTGTTGAGCTCGTGGAAATAGTGGCGGGGCGTCTTCTGAGTGATATCCCGGACACTGATTTTGAAATTCTGTATGAGCTGCCAGATCAAAAGGAGTTTGTTTATGTGGATAAAAGGCGTATGGAGCAGGTCCTGGATAACCTGATTATGAATGCCAGGAAGAATGTAAGCCCGGAAGGCCTTCTGAAACTGTCACTGACAAAAGAAGAAGGAAAGCTGCATTTTTCAGTCTATAATGATTGCCCCCCGATCCCAGAGGAGAGCTTGCAGAAAATCTGGAAGAAGTTTTACCGGGACGGAAACACAAAATACAGCGGGTCTGGGCTGGGACTAACGATTGTCGCACAAATTCTGGATATGCATGGAATACCCTATGGGGTGAAAAATCTCACAGACGGAGTTCAGTTCTACTTTTCAATTCCAACAGCCCCTTAAAAACTGCACAGCCATATAAAAAGGTTCCCTGGAAGGGGGCCTTTTATTTTGGTTATTTTTACACCATCTTCACAGAGCGATTGCATCGTCTTCAATTCTCTTTTCTATTATTAATATCAGAACTAAATGTATTGATTCTGTAGAGGAAGGTGGACTTTATGACATTTATGGATCTTGAGTGGTATTGGTGGCTGGCAATAGTGATTGTACTGGCGATCCTCATCCCTTTTAAGATTAAATTTATGAAATGGTGGGGAAAAAGGCAGCGGGAAAAGAATAATGAAGGGCAGGGAAAATGGGGGGATGAGGAATGATTGAAGTGAAAGAGTTGACATTCTCCTATGGAAAAGACAAGAAGGCTCTTTATGGACTGAATTTTACTGTAGAAGACGGGGAGATATTCGGATTTTTGGGCCCCAATGGCTCAGGAAAGTCGACTACCCAGAAAATACTGACCGGAATATTGAAAGGACATGGCGGCAGCGCAACGCTGTTCGGACAGGATATTGCCGGGGGGTACACGCAGGAATTTTTTCAAAAGATTGGGGTACTGTTTGAATTTCCCTATCTGTATGCTAATTTGAGCGTTGTGGATAATCTCAAATACTTTTCCTCTTTTTATCCCAAGGATCAGCTGCGGGATATGGAGGAGTTATTGGAAAAATTGGAGTTTAAGCCAGATTTTCTGAGAAAACCTGTTTCCTCTTACTCGAAGGGAATGCGGCAGCGGGCGAGCATGGCACGGGCGCTGATCAGCAATCCCGGTCTGCTGTTTCTGGACGAGCCGACAAGTGGCCTGGATCCTACCGGGGCCGTCTTGTTTCGTAAAATTATAGAGGAAGAACGCAGGAAAGGGACTACCGTATTTTTAACGACCCACAATATGCTGGACGCCGATCTGCTGTGTGACCGCGTGGCATTTATATCTAATGGGAATATTGTGGCTCTGGATACGCCGAAAAACCTGAAGGAACGAAACAGTAATCACCGTGTTGTGATCGACTATTCTTATCGGGGCAGGCGTGAAGAAAAAACAATTGAGGCGCCCGAACTGGAAGCAGGCATTCCTTTTCCGCATGATGAGATCATCAGTATCCATTCCCAGGAACCCACACTGGAGGAAATATTTATCCAATATACGGGGAGGAGGCTGTCCTGATGAAAGGCTTATATTCACTGCTAAGAAAGGATTTCCGGCTCATGGTTTCCGGGAAGTTTTTTCTTATGTCGATGGGATTTTTGATTCTGTATACGCTATATGTAAATTTTGGATATATCAGATTCATGGATTCCCAACTATACAATGTGTATCTGTACGACCCTGCGGGAACACAAAAGACGGCTTCCCCGCTGATTCAGCATGTCTCCACGCGGGAAGAGCTTGACCGTGCATTGCTTCAGGACACCAATGGCATCGGAATTGATGCCGTTGCAGGGGAGCCGCAAATTATACTTTATGAGGGAACAGAAAAGGCCGACCGCCATCGGGCCGACTATGCTCTTTCTCTTCTACAGCCGCTGGAGCCGAACTCAGCCGGCATTGTCGGCGTTAATACACCGGAGCAAAAAGCACGGAAAGAGATTACCTGTGAACTGCTTTTTTTTGAGATTTCAGCAGTTGGATTTTTGGGGATGGCAGCAGTTTTATTTAAGGAAAAGAGTATGGGCGTTATTCGCGTCCATGCGGTTCTTCCCCTTCGGAAAAATTTGTTTCTGCTGTCTAAGCTGGCGATTTTCCTACTGACAGATCTGGTTTTTGCCGTATTGCTTTCCACGCTTAATGTGGGACTGTCGGACACAGCGTCTGTCCTTCCGGCAATCCTTCTCCAGACCGCGCTGCTATCCATGATAATGGCCTTAATTGGGCTGGCGTGTGCATTGCTTCTGAGGGATTTCCGTCAGTTTACTCTGGCGTATCTGTTGATTGCCATTTTTGTGGCAACACCGGTTTTCTTATCCGCAAATACAGCGGTGAAGCTGGACTGGATTCGTTTCCATCCCTTCTATTATGTTTACATGGGGTTGAAAAATGCCTACTTCGGGACACCTGCGGGCAGTCCGGTTTACTATCTGTGCTCTGTGGGGGGAATTGCTGCATTATTTGCCGGAGTTCATTGGTTATTCCGCAGAGAAATGGGAAAGGAGGGGTGATGAGCATGAAAGGGCTGCGTTACCAACTAAAAAGCGTACTTAAAGATAAATTCTGCCTGATGACATTTCTTTTGCCTATCGTCGTTGCTGCGGCTTTGAACTTTGTTGGTTCCATCGACTTTTCAAAACTGGGAGAATTTCATTTTGGGATTTTGAGCGGAGATTTAGCTGCGCAGAACGTCGTATGGCTGGAACGATATGGCGCAGTGACGGCTTATCCGACTGAGGAAGAGCTGTTCCATGCGGTCAATGAGCCGTCAACAAACCTGATTGGTGTGGAAGCAGCAGGAAATGGCATCAAAACATTTCTCTCCGGTGATGAACTGGATCTATTCCGGCAAACCGCTGAAACACTTCCGGCACTGTTTAAATTGCGGGAATCAGCCGGCCAGGCAGAGATACAGATATTAGAACGCCCTGATATCATGGCAGGGTATCAGGATATGTTTATCACCACTATATTAATTGTCGCAATGTTCATGGGATGTACCTTCAATGCTATGAATATGATTTCTGAAAAAGAGAATGGAGTGGCACTCGTCAACGAAATCTTACCCATGGCCCGGAGCCGTTATATTATGCAGAAGGTTACTGTTGGATTCATCTGTGGCTGCTTATCATCAATCATTACGGCCTGTATTTGCTTTCGGCTTTCCCTGCAAAATGCGGTTTTCATGCTGGTGCTGATTGTCCTCTCCGCATTTGTGGCTGCGCTTATCGGTCTGTTTATCGGCAGATTTTCGGATGGACTGATGGTTGGGGTAGTTTACATTAAAATTGTGATGCTGTTATTCATCGCCGTGCCCATCCTGTACTTTCTTCTTGGGGTCAGCGATCCGGTTGTATCCGCAGTTTGCTATATCATGCCCTCGCAGGCTGCTTTTGAGGGGATTATAAATCTGTCAATTGGGAAAACAACAACGGTGATGAAAGATATACTAATCCTAACAATCCATTGTACAGCATGGTTTTTACTATATGCGGGGCTTTCCGTATATCAGAGAAAACATGCATAAGAATTATCATGAAAATCAGGCCAGCGAAACAGTTAAGTATTTAGCTTGTCTTATGTGGCAGTTAATTATTATACGATGTACTAGTGCTCCATCCGGCAAGTAATTATACTTCTGCCGTGCCTGCTCCGTGCCATTGCATCGTTAAAATTTCTAGACGATGGCACCCCATCGCCGTCGGAATTTTGCCTAGCAATGGCACGAACCATGCACAGCAAAAGTATAATTATTCACTGGATGGAACACTAGTATAAAACAATCATAAAACTCTTACGGGGGATCTTATTAGTATGTGGAAAGTACATGATGGACTTCTCTCAAATTATCAGGCGGTGTAAAGGCAGGCACCTCACATCCGGCGGAAATCATTGTGCGGTGCATGCCGGCACACCCCAGACATTCCCTTACCGCATGGCCTACTGAATTGATATCTCCCTGAAGCAGGATCTGCACAGGGTCAAAGTTGCCGTTTGGGCAGCTGGTCTCCGGAAATATACCACACGCTTTTTTTAGATCTACCATATGATCGAGGTCGATAATATCGGCCCCTGTCTGTGCAGTCAGATGCAGTACAGGAGTAATGTCCCCGCAGATATGCAGCTTTGCCTTTCCCCCTGCCCTGTGAATCTCAGAAATAAGTTTCTGTTGATAGGGAAGGGCAAATTCGCTATAGAGATCAGGGCCAATGAGAGACGATGCGGCATCACCGATGCCAATGATGTCGGCTCCTGCATTCAACTGCTCCCGGGCAAACAGGATGCCCTGCTCCAGGCAGATTGCCAGAAGCTCATGCATGGCTTCCGGTTCATCCAGCATTTCGCACAGGCAGCTGGAGATATCCATCAAATCACAGCTTTCTGCAAGCGCACCCTCTACCCAGCCTACAATCGGGATCTCGCCGCCGCTGCGGTGTTTTAGAAGCCGCACCGCCTCCAACCGGTCATTCATACGTCTGCTGGAAGCAGGATCTTTTACTTTCAGACGGGAGATATCCTGACAGCCTGAGAGCAGAGGAACCGGGCTGTATGGCACATCGTTTTCCGGGTAGACAACCTCTGCACCGAATCCGCTTGCTTCGCGCATGGGATCGGAGCAGACACTCAACACGTCCAAATGGTATTTTTCACAGCATCTGAGCATTCCTTCAGAGAGAAGCCGGTAGTCCGTTATAAACTGTCTGTACGGAACCTCAATCTCGCGAGCCGCGAAAGTCATGACAAGGCAGAGGTTGGGAATACGGTCAACAGGTTCTCCATTTAATCTTGCAAATACACGTTCATATGAATTCATAACAGCCCTCCAATATAGGAAATAGAATACGAAAAATAGGGGAATCAAATTGCATTATCGGTATAATTTGATTATAATAGGGTTCAAGAGAAAATTCTCGCATTAAAGTGGCTAAAAATCAGATAAATGTGCGGAGAGGGGGGAGCGATGAGGGAAGCAATTAAAGAGGAACGAAATTATAATCCTTTCGAACTGGCTGTATCGGTTCTTGATAATACGGTAGATATGCAGGAACACCGCCTGCTCCTGCACTGGCATCAGTATATAGAGTTTATCTATGTGTTGGAGGGGGAGGGGGTTCTGACCATAGATCTGAAGGACTATAAAGTGGTAAAAGGGAATTTAATTGTAGTTTCTCCCAGCAGCCTCCACGGTGGTACCGGAGCGGATACGAATCCTTTGATTTGTAAAGTGATACTGGCGGATGTCGAAATGCTGATGGGGAATTTGAAAGATAAAATTGCCAAACGTTATCTTTCTCCCATGCTTAATCAGACAATAAAGATCATACCAATTATCGAATCAGGCACTCCACTTTACAGGGAGACGGCGATCTTATTTGATCAGGTTCTGGAGAAGTGGAATAAACAGGACGATGGATATGAATTATATATCAAGGGGTATCTGACACAGATGCTGGCAGCATTATTTGAAGCAAAGCATTACCGGGAATCGGCAGGCCGCAGCACAATCAAAGAGATAGAGCAGATGAAAAGGCTGATCCGGTTTATTGAAGAGCATTACAGTGAACCGCTGTCAGTGGAGCGGCTGGCACAGTTTACGGGATACAACAGGTATTATTTTATGCATTTCTTTAAAATGCATACAGGGTATACGGTTACACAGTATCTGAATCTGAAGCGGACTGAATACGCGGCCCGCATGCTGGCCGAACAGGATTGGAGCATTTCTGAGATTAGCGAGCGGACCGGATATCAGGATGTTTCATATTTTATACGTGTGTTTGCAAAACGCTATGGGATCACACCACTGGTGTACAGGAAGAGAATCCGGAGCGGAATTGAGGAAACTGATTGACAGAGTCTGGCAGAAGGAGTAACATAATGGTATTATTACATAACAGTGTTATGCCAGAGCCGTGCATAAGAAGGCACTATGATCTAACTGCACATAGGGCTGCTGTTATAGGGGGGAAGGTATGAAGGATGATAAGGAGACAAAGAGCAGGCTTCTGGCAAGCGCAAAGCAGGAGTTTATGGAGAAAGGGTATTTACAGGCGTCCCTTCGCAATATATGTAAGAACGCAGGGGTGACCACAGGGGCATTGTATTTTTTCTTTCAGGACAAGGAAGACCTGTTTGCTTCACTTGTAGAGGCACCATTAGAAGCGCTTCGGAATATGATGACCCAGCATTATTCCAGGGAGATTGTACAGGTTCAAAAGCAGGCGGCCAGATGGGAAGACTTTACGGATGACCAGGAAACCGCAAAACAGATTATTCACTATATTTATCTGTACCGTGATGAGTTTGAGCTGGTTCTGACGAAGTCTCAGGGCTCCCGGTTCGAACAGTATGCGGATCGGTTTGTGGATGTAACGGAGAAGCATTACAAAGAGATGGCGGATCGTTTTGCTGAGAAGAACGGGAAAGAACAACTTGATGATTATATGATTCACTGGATTGCACATATAACAACAGAAGCATTCATCCATATGCTGACGCATGAAGAATCAGAAGAGGCGGCAAAGCGGCATATGGAACGGATTGTGACATATATGACTTCGGGCTGGTTTGGATTATTTAATTAGCTGTCTGTCTGACAGAGATTTTTGCAGTCTGTCCGGCAGCAGCTTTAAAAATAACATCAGCATAACAGTGTTATGTTGATGGGAAAAATAAATCAATAAGGATCGCATCAGTAAAGGGAGGAAAGGGCATGTATCTGGAAGTAAAAGATATGAAAAAAAGTTATGGTGAGAATGGAAGCTATACGCAGGTGTTAAAAGGAATCACGACGGGAGTGGAACGGGGGCAGATGTGTGTGATTCAGGGAGCCAGCGGATCGGGGAAATCCACTTTTTTAAACTGCATAGGCGGCCTGGACAGTATGGACTCGGGCTCTGTTAAAGTTGACGGAATGGAAATTGCGGGTCTTAAGCCGGATGCGCTTTCTGATTACAGACGGGATAATCTGGGGTTTGTATTTCAATTTTATAATCTGATTCCCAATCTTACGGTAAAGGAGAATATAGAGGTATGTGAATACTTATCGAATCATCCCTTTAATCTGGGGGAATTGCTTGAGACCCTGGGGCTGGCAGAACATCAGAATAAATTTCCATCCCAGCTTTCGGGCGGGCAGCAGCAGCGCTGCGCTATAGCCAGGGCACTGATCAAGAATCCAAAGCTTCTTTTATGCGATGAGCCTACCGGGGCCCTCGATTCGAAGACCTCCAGGGATATTCTGATCCTGCTGGAAGAGATCAATCAGAGGTATGGAATGACAATGCTGATTGTCACCCACAATAATTCGATTAAAGACATGGTTCATAAGGTAATACGCATTAAAGACGGACAGATCAGCAGGGAGTATGAAAATGAGTGCAGAATTCCCGCCTCGGAACTGGAGGATCTGTAGCATGCAGAAAATATTAAGAAAACGGGTATGGCGGGATCTGCGCGAAAACAGTTTCCGCTATCTGGCGCTTGGTCTGCTGATTGTTTTGGGGATGTACCTGATTGTCAGTCTGGTCGGCGCCGCAGAGACCGTGATATCAGGGGTGGATGTGAAAGCGGAGGAAAACAGACTGGAGGATGGACAGTTCCGTGTTTTTGTACCGCTTACAGCGCAGGAGGAGAAACAGCTTAGGGAGAAAGGAATTACGCTGGAGAAGATGTTTTACATCGATTTTAATCAGCAGGACTCCAGTACCCTGCGTTTGTTTCGGAACCGGGAGCACATTGACCTGATTGATTTGGATGAAGGCCGGCAGGCGGAAAAGGAGGGGGAAATAGTTCTGGAGAAGAGGTACAGCGAGGAGCAGGACATTTCCACCGGGGACGAGATTGACATCGGAGGCCAAACGCTTCAGGTTGTGGGGATTGGAACAGTACCGGATTATGATGCAGTCTTTAAAAATTTATCGGACAGCAGTGTGGACAGCAGACAGTTCGGCCTAGCATTCGTGAACCCGGAAGCCTATGATGCTCTCAGCGAAACGGGGCAAAGTATCAGAACCGAGGAATATGTGTATGCTTACCGGCTGAATGGGAAGATGACGGATGAGGAGCTTAAAAAGGAACTGAAAGGATTCTCTTTTTCACCGAAAAGTGTAGAGGACCCCTATTTTCAACAATACTGGGAAGAAATAGCCGGCAAAAAGGAAGAGCTGGCGAATGGCGTACAGGAACTGCAGGGGAATACGGAGGAAGTGCTGGACTCTTATTTTAATGAGGATATCAGCAACCTTATCCAGTTTTTGACGGTGGATAAGAATCCAAGGGTTAAGGCATCTGCAGAAGATCAGGTCATCAATAAGATTGCCGGCCTGATTGCCGGAGTGATTGTGATGGTGCTGTTTACTTATGTAATTTCCGTATTTGTGATCCATGGTATTGAGAGAGAAAGCAGTGTGATCGGTTCCTTGTATGCACTGGGAGTCAGGCGGAGGGAGCTAATGGTGCATTACCTGATGCTCCCGGTAATGGTAACTTTCCTGGCAGGTGCGGCGGGAACGGCAATTGGTTACAGCAGCTGGGGGATGGCTGTGCAGATGAAGGACTGTTACAAATATTTTTCGGTGCCGGTACTGCAGACTGCATATCCGGCGTACCTGCTTGTTTACGGCATTGTGATGCCTCCGTTAGCCGCCGCGGCTGTGAATTGCATTGTCATACGCAAAAAGCTGTCTGCGCCTGCTTTAAAGCTGATTAGAAATGAGCAGAAGAACAGCCGTATCAGCCATATTAATCTCGGGAACTTGGGTTTTACAGGCAGGTTCCGTGTCCGGCAGATGCTCAGAGAGATGAGAACCAGCTTTACCGTGCTATTCGGTATGTTTATCGCATTGCTGATTATGATGCTGGGATTGAACTGCTATGTTATGTGTATTCACATCAGTGAAGAAAATAGAGAGGATACGAAATATGAATATATGTATACTTACAAATATCCTGAACAGCAGGTGCCGGTAGGCGGGGAGGCGAGCTTTGCAAAATCACTGAATAAAGAGATCTACGGGTACGATCTGGAAGTAACCGTTCTGGGTATTGAAAAGGAGAATCCATATTTTGATGCTGTGGTGAAAAAAGAGAGTGCTAATCATGTCACAATATCCTCCGCGATGGCTCAGAAATACAGTCTTTCGCCGGGAGACCAGCTGATACTCACAGATGAAGAAGGCGATCGTGACTATGCATTTACAGTAGAGAAAATTACACAATATTCGGCCGGCTTCTATGTGTTTATGGATATACACAGCATGCGGGAACTTTTTGGGGAAAGCGAAGACTACTACAATGTCGTATTTTCCGGCCATGAACTGGATATTGATCCGGGGCGGCTGTATGCTGCCGTTTCAAGGGAAGACATCGCAAACAGCGCGGATATATTTGTTTCTATGATGATGCCCATGATTTATATGCTGACAGGTATATCTGGGCTTATCTTTTGTGTTGTAATGTATCTGATGATGAAAGTAATGATAGACCGTTCGGCATTCAGTATCTCTCTGATAAAAGTGTTTGGCTATCGTACAGGTGAAATCCGCAGGCTTTATCTTAACGGGAACTTTTATATAATTGCGGTGTCAGCTGCTGTCTGCCTTCCGCTGTCGAAGAAACTTATGGACATGATATACCCGCTGTTGGTTTCCAATGTGAGCTGTGCTATGAATCTGTCATTCAGCCGGCAGCAATATTGGGGAATCTATGCCTCAGTGATGGCACTGTATTTTGTTATTAACCGGCTTCTGGTAAGAAAGCTGAACAAGGTGACACCGGCAGAAGTATTAAAGAACAGGGAATAAAGCATCTGTATCAACAGGAAAAAGTAAACTTACGGAGCAAGCACTCTTCGCATGTCCCCAGGAAGCGGAGCATGAAACTCCAGTTTTTCCCCGGTAATCGGATGGCTTAAAGCCAGACAGCAGGAATGAAGGGCCTGCCTTTGCATGTACTCCATATCAGGATTATACAAATAGTCACCTATAAGAGGAAAACCAAGATACTTCATATGAATGCGGATCTGATGGGTGCGGCCTGTCTCTAATAAAAGAGAGACAAGGCTGTGCCCATTCTTTTCTTCCACCACATGATAATGGGTGACTGCTCTTTCGCCATGATCAAAATCAACGATTCTCTCAATAACAGAACCAGGCTTTCTGGAAAGAGGCGCGGAGATCGTTCCTTCCGCCGGCTGCACGCTCCCGCGTGCAATAGCCAGGTATTCCCGCCTGATTTCATGGCGGACGGTCATTCGGGATAAAATATTAGAGCTGAGCATATGCTTTGCTATAATGGTCAGTCCCGAAGTATCTCTGTCAAGCCGGTTGGTGCAGCGGAAGATAAAAGGCTTCCCTTGTTCCCGATAATACCACGCCAGCCCGTTTGCCAGGGTATTGGTATAGTTATTGATTGATGGGTGTACAGGCATACCGGCCGGTTTATTAATGACAATGATGTCCTCATCTTCGTAAATAATATCCAAGGGAAGGCGAACCGGAGGTATCTGCAGGGAGGAGATGTGTTCCTGGATATGCACGGTAAGTGTATCCATATCAGTAAGTATCTCATTCAGGCGGCGCGGGCTGCCGTTGACAAGAATACTCAGGGGCATTTTCTTTAATTCGACCAGATTCTGCCTGGAATATCCACGTCTGCGGAGAAACTGTTCCACGCGGAGGCCGTCTTCATTTATTTGAACGGTATAGTCTAACATTCTGTCCATAGATGTACTCCTGTTTATCTTTAAGTTTACCGATATAGTATAGCAAGTCCGAAGAAAAAATGCACTATAAATCGGGATTTAGTCGGCTAGCTTTAGCCTAGTCGACGGATGGGGACGCTTTATGACAGGGAGGCCGGGAAGGCGCTGGGGCTGTATATGCCGTTGTGAAATGCTGGAGTGCTGCTAAGTGTTTCACAACGGCATATACAGCCCCAGCGCCTCCCCGGCCTCCCTGTCATAAAGCTGGCTCATCCAATCGGCAGGAAAACTCGCCAACCGGGTGGGATCCCGGACCAGGGCAGCGGATGTAGATTGACTATGCGTATCTTTTCATCTTCAAGATGTGTATAAACTGTAAGCTGTATCACCTTGCTTATGTACACCTACTGGGGACATAAAAGTCCCGCCAATTCAATGCCATACGCTGCCCCCGCTTGAGGCCCCTTCTTAGAAACGAGCTTTTTCCTGCCGGTTGGATGCGCCAGCTCCATGAAGGGATAGCCGAAAACCTCCCGGAGAACATCCATGTCCTTTCAAAAACGCTCAAAGCGGACCTTAGAAATTCTTGGTGGGAAACAGCCCGGAAAATGGAGAGATTTTTGGATTCCGAATCCAAAAATCAGCTGACCCAGCGCGAGAAATCATCGGATTTCTCGTGATGTGTCAGTGGTGCTCCATTTTCAGGGCTGTTTCCCGCCTAGAATTTCTTAGGTCCGCGGCCGCGTTTTTGAAAGGACATGGATGTTCTCCGGGAGGTTTTCGGCTATCCCCTTATGGAGCGTCCCCCATCCGCGCCGAAACTAAAGCTCGTCGCTAAATCCCGATTCTAAAGAAATCTTAAGAAAAGATTTTAGGCGCTTCGTTGACAATATAAGGGAAACATGTTATATTCTTAACAAGCAAGTAAAAGGGAGTAGCCGAACACCGAGAGGTGGGTTTGAAATCGTCAATCGATATCGAGAGGTATCCGTATCAAATGAGATGTGCAAGACTTTTATTGCGGCAGATATGTCGTATATAAAGGTCTTTTTTACTTTTATAAGACATAAGGTTTCAAGGATACAATCCGCTGTTCCCGTGGACCGTTATAGATGATGAACTATCTGCTGCATAAAAAGGGCACCGGAAAGGAGATTCTAATGATGAGAGAAAAGGAAAATGTAGTGGAGATGAATGAGGCGATTATCGCAGGAAAGAAGGCCCTGAACAGTATGAAGGCGGCCAAAGAGACTTTAAGCAGCGCCGGAAACTGGGGGTTATGGGATATGCTTGGCGGAGGTCTTTTTGTAGATATGATCAAACACTCCAAGATGGATGATGCCCAGGAAAAACTGCAGGATGCAAAGTTCCAGCTTCAGATATTCCAGTGTGAATTGAAAGATGTGGAGCTGCCATATCATCTGAGCCTGGAAATCTCGGATTTCCTTACATTTGCCGACTTCTTCTTCGATGGTATTGTCGCCGACTGGCTGGTCCAGTCGAGGATAAACGATGCAAAGGAAGAATTAGAGAACGCAATCCTGCAGGTGGAAGGAATGGTAGAAAACCTGCAGAAATGGGAAAAACAGCTGATGCTTGGAAAGGAGGCCGAACGTTAATGGGATGTATAGGAAATGTATTATGGTTTATATTTGGAGGATTTATCAGTGGTCTGAGCTGGGCATTTGCAGGATGCCTGTGGTGCATTACGATTGTGGGAATGCCTGTTGGAATGCAGTGCTTTAAATTCGCGGCTCTGAGCTTTTTCCCATTTGGAAAAGAAGTACGCTATGGCGGCGGTGCAGGATCTATGCTACTAAATATTATCTGGATGATTGTATCAGGGATTCCGCTGGCCATTGAGTCTGCGGTGATCGGAGCGCTGCTCTGTGTGACAATCGTAGGAATTCCGTTTGGCATGCAGCAGTTCAAACTTGCAAAACTGGCGCTGATGCCGTTCGGATCGGAAGTATATTAAGAAAAGACCGTGATCAAGCCTAATAATAGGTGCTAATCTTCATTGCGGTGGTACGTAAATTGGGCAAGCTGCCTCATGAATGAGGCGCTTGCCCAATTTTCTTAGTTAATAAATGCAGTTGTCTGAGCCATACAGTACAGATCGCCATGAACATCTCTCATATATATATGTACCTGGTAGTCACCAGTTTTATAGTTGTATGTTGATATGTCCACATTGATATGATAGCTTCCGTCCTCTTGTTGATCCATTGGAATCCACTGCAGATCACTTTGGTCTTCCTCTGTCCATATGGCAGCCAGCATGGATTCGACACCATCTGGAACATTCTCAAGATTGTTTACATTGACGGGGAAGGTATTTAAATTATAATCATACCCGCCAACACTGACTGTGGCTTTTGGAGCCTTTCCTTCTCTGATCAGGAGTTCAGGTTTGCTTTCATCCAGGTCGGCAAGTTCTTCCATTAACTGAGACTTACGGGAAAGCTCTTTTTTCATAGTATCAACCCCGAAACGTTCGGTCAATGTCGGCTTTTCAGAAAAAAGATTCGTACCAAGACCTAAACGGTCTCCGTTAATTGTAGCACCTATGCTGGCAAGAGTCGTTGGAAAATTATCAAATGTAGTGTAGTTGCGTGTATCTGAAGTGGTATTCTGTACCGCGGGGTTAATATAGGTTGTATAGACCTTACGGGTATAGCTGTCATCAATATCCTGACAGAAATCACTGTCCATTGTAGGATGATCACCGGCAATTACGATTGTTGTATTCTCATAAAAACTTTGATTCTGAATCCAGGAAACAAAATCAGCTACCTGTTTGCTGGAGCAGGCCATTACATTTGCATATTGATCGTCACCAAATGTATCTGGGCAGACTTCGCATGGAAAACCATCTTCAAAATGGGTGTCAACGGTTAGCAGTGTTAAATTAAACGGAGTATCCTGCTCTGAAAGTTCCAGCAGTTTATCCTCTGCAAACTGAAATAGTTTATGATCTTCAAATCCCCACCAAACACGGTAATCTTCGGGAATCCAACCGGCTTTTTTAGCATATTCGTAATCCAGAATGTCGAAATTGCCATGTTCGGTATAGTACAGCTGCCTGCCCCCAAAAACGGCATCAGAGCCTATCATTAAAGTCTGAGAATAGCCCTCCTGTTCCAAAATATCCCCAAGAGTTATTGTATTAGCAAAAAATGAGTTCTGTGTGTCCATGGAATTAGACTCAATAGATATACTTAGCGGGATACCTGACGACTGTGAGAACATCGCTGCAATAGTCCATGTAGCGCCAGGCATTGCATATCCGCCGTTTAACTCAGGTGAAATTCCCGAAAAATCTTCGTTTTCCTGTGCCAGTGACGTTAATTCAGGAATTACATTTTGTTCAAATGCCCCCCCATTTTCTTTGTCTGCATAGGTTGTCTCCATAGATTCTAAAAATATGTATATCAAATTCCTTTTTTGCTCTGGAAAAGTGATTTCCGTATCTCTGGGATCGATGTAGTTGTCATCGATAAATGTGGAGTAAACCCCCTGATCCGCTACATAGGTTCCAACATCCAGATTGTCCCAGGCATAGCTGACAGACTTTCCTGCTGCGAGCAGAGGTACAATAATACAGATTGCCATGATGAAATTGTATACTTTTTTCTTTTTTCTGAATCCGGTAAAAAGAATCACGACGAGAAATAGAATTAGAATTGCAGGGACTGCGCAGGAGTTTAAGTACTCCTGAATCATACTCTCATTAGTACCCTCCAGAGGGGCTGTCAAATGGAACATGAGCTCATCCATTGACAGGTTGCTCCAGGTCTGGAACATCCATATAATACTGAAGCAAAGCAGTGTAGCAGTCGTGCTTAATATCACTGCCAGCAGTGTTCCGAATCCACGGAAGAAGTTTTTTATCATTGATAGTATTTTTTTCATTTTACACATCCTCTGTCTTTTTAAATTAACTTCTATTATTATAAAGCGTAAACTATTTTGTTGCAAGATATTTCATGGGGGAGTAATGCTAAAAAATTATACCCAATTTTGGTGGTTTTTGCCGGATATTTTCCATAATAAGGCATGAAAAGATGGAGAAAATGTTGTAAAAAAGGCGTGCTTTCCTGTATAATAGAAAGAGTTGTGGTTCTTTGAGGCCAAACTGCAGGAGTAAAAAGAGAGGTACGGACTATATGGATATTAATCAGAAACTGACAGAGGAATTAGGAGTAAAACGCTGGCAGGTGGATGCGGCGGTTAAGCTAATTGATGAGGGAAACACCATTCCTTTTATTTCACGATACAGAAAAGAGGCAACGGGTTCGCTGGATGATGAGCAGCTTCGAAAGCTGCACGAAAGATTGATTTATCTTCGGAATCTAGAAGAGAAAAAGGAACAGGTGCTGTCCAGTATAGAGGAACAGGGAAAACTGACGGCGGAACTAAAAGTGCAGATACTGGCGGCAGAGACTCTGGTGGTGGTGGAAGATTTGTACCGCCCGTATCGGCCAAAGAGGAGAACACGCGCCACGATAGCAAAGGAGAAGGGGCTGGAGCCGCTGGCAGCAGTGATTACATTGCAGCAGGCTAAGGAACCTCTGGAAAAGGAAGCGGAGAAATATGTTTCTGAGGATAAAGGAGTCAGCTCCGCAGAGGAAGCTATCGCAGGGGCAAAGGATATTATCGCGGAATCCATATCTGATGAAGCGGATTACAGGAGCTGGATTCGAAAAATCACGGCACAGAAAGGAAAGCTGGTTTCTTCGGCCAAGGATCCCGAGGCGGAGTCGGTCTATGAGATGTATTATGAATTTGAGGAGCCGGTTTCGAAACTGGTTGGACACCGTATACTCGCATTAAACCGCGGTGAGAAAGAAAAAATACTGACAGTGAAAATAGAAGCTCCGGAGGAGGACATTATCCGCTATCTGGAAAAGAAGACAATCCGTCAGAATAATCCGTACACTTCACCGGTGCTGAAGGATGCGGTGGAAGACAGTTATAAGCGTCTGATTGCGCCGGCCATTGAACGGGAGATCCGCAATGAGCTGACAGAGAAGGCGGAGGACGGTGCGATAGAGGTATTCGGAAAGAATCTTCATCAACTTCTGATGCAGCCGCCGATTGCAGGCCATGTTGTACTGGGATGGGATCCTGCTTTCCGTACAGGATGCAAGCTGGCTGTCGTGGATGAGACGGGGAAAGTGCTTGGAACAACCGTCATTTATCCAACGGCCCCCACCACGCCGCAGAAGATTAAGGCATCCAAAGACTTATTGAAGAAAATCATTGCAAAGTATAATATAACACTGATCTCCGTAGGGAACGGAACGGCATCCAGGGAATCCGAACAGTTTATTGTAGAGCTGTTAAAGGAAATCCCGCAGAGCGTGCAGTATGTTATTGTAAATGAAGCAGGCGCTTCGGTATATTCTGCGAGCAAGCTGGCCTCCGAAGAGTTTCCGAAATTCGATGTGGGACAGAGAAGTGCAGCGTCTATAGCAAGGCGGCTCCAGGATCCCCTTGCGGAACTGGTAA
Source organism: Eubacterium sp. BIOML-A2 (assembly GCF_009680135.1). NCBI lineage: Bacteria > Bacillati > Bacillota > Clostridia > Eubacteriales > Eubacteriaceae > Eubacterium > Eubacterium sp. BIOML-A2. The sequence goes on along the minus strand of NZ_WKZK01000006.1, from coordinate 109,486 downwards.
AAATAGATCCGAAGTCTATTGGTGTGGGGCAGTACCAGCATGACATGAATCAGAAGAAGCTGGGGGAATCCCTGAATGGAGTTGTAGAAGACTGTGTAAATAAGGTGGGAGTGGATTTGAATACAGCATCTGCTCCGCTGCTGTCATATATATCTGGTATTACAGCAGCCATTGCGAAAAATATTGTGGTTTACAGGGAAGAAAATGGCCGGTTTAAGGACCGGAAGGAGCTGCTCAAGGTGGCGAAGCTGGGGCCCAAGGCTTATGAGCAGTGCGCAGGATTTATGCGTATTATGGAAGGACGGAATCCCCTGGATGCGACCGGGGTTCATCCGGAATCCTATGCGGCCGCAGAAAAGCTGTTATCCAGACAGGGATTTAAACCGGAGGATATTACCGGGGGCAATCTGACAGGGCTTTCTCTTACAATCAAAGACTATAAGCAACTGGCTGATGAGCTGGGGATCGGAGAGATTACACTGCGGGATATTGTGAAGGAGCTGGAAAAACCGGCCCGCGATCCGCGTGAAGAAATGCCAAAGCCGATTCTGCGCACGGATGTACTGGATATGAAAGACTTAAAAGAAGGAATGATTTTAAAAGGGACTGTTCGGAATGTCATTGATTTTGGGGTGTTTGTGGATATCGGAGTACACCAGGACGGATTGGTGCACATATCCCAGATCACGGACCGGTTTATCAAACATCCGTTGGAAGCCGTCAGCGTGGGAGATATCGTTGATGTGAAGGTGATGAGCGTAGATCTAAAGAAAAAAAGGATACAGCTTACCATGCGGGGGCTGGCTTAAGGGACGCTTCGTAAACGGATAGCCGGACTGGCTGGGGGAATGTATATGCTCTTTTGATATGCGGGCGTCTGCCTGAGTGATTCTAAGAAAAAATACCGCCGGGAATGTGGGCACGGGATGACACAGCGCGAGAAATTTGATAATTTCTCGTGCTGGGTCATCCGGAAACATGATTCGGAATCATGTTTCCTCCCACATTCCCGGCGGTATTTTTTCTAAGAATCACTGGGGCAGACTAGAGCATTTCAAAAGAGCATATACATTCCCCCAGCCAGTCCGTTATCCGTTTACTGCGCTGGTGAAATAGGTCGGGAGGCTGTCGGAGAATGAGAGGGGGGCGGTATTGGAGGGGAGACTTTAATCGGGCGCCTGGGACAGGCTTCCGATTAAAGGCGGGGGTGGTACAAGAAGCGTTGATTTCTTATATAAGTGTGGAGTTTTTGGCAGTTATTGGATTTATTGGCGCAGTGTGGCGGCTCTTAGTTTGGGGCCCAGGAGGGTTGCTATTATGATTTTGACCAGGTCTCCGGGGAGGTAGGGGATGACTCCGGCGGCTAGTGCGGCGGGAAAGTCTAGGTTCATTTGGTGGGCAAGCCAGGTGGTTCCGAAGAAGTAGCAGACCAGGGTTCCTAGTACCATTCCGAGGAGGGCGTAGGGGAGACGGGCTGCAAAGTGATCTATGAAGAAGCCGGCGATGAGGGCAAGGAAGATGAAGCCTATCAGGTAGCCTCCGGTGGGGCCGGCGAGCTTTCCGATTCCTCCGGTGAAGGCGGAGAATACGGGGAGGCCCACTGCTCCCAGGAGGAGGTAGGTGATGAAGCTGATGGTTCCAAATTTCATGCCGAGGACGTAGACGGTGAGATAGACGGCCAGGTTGGTAAAGGAGATCGGAACCGGACTGAAGGGCAGAGGGATGCTGAAGGGGCCCAGTATGCATGTTACGGCTGTCATTACTCCGACGAGGGTGAGCTGTTTGGTTGTGATAAATGTCTTTTGGATGGGTGCATTTTCCATGATGTTTTCCTCTCATTTTGTATTTTATGTTGTTAGTATAAAAGAAATTGGATGGAATGTCAACTTGAAATATAAAATAGTTAACAATCCAAACGGTGTCTTATTTTGCGAAACATTTTGTCTGATTTAGCATACTGTATTGTGAAAATGATTTTACTGGAGAATGAAACATGGCTTTAAGTAATAATGCTGAAATGAATCGTCTTGTATCACGTCCATTTATAATTTATTCAGGTACGGACTTAACAGGGACTGCGACTGGGGACGCTGAGGTGCGCAATTATTGTGCACTGCCGTATACTTCCGCATCCAGATATCAGTTGGACAGACCCGATCATAATAATATTTTTCAATTTCAAAGGACTATTAATGGAGTTACGGAAAAGGCGTACTGCCTTGATAAATTTGCGGATGGACCATATAATGATGTACCTTATGAGAGCGCACCTTTTGAAACTATTTTTGCCTCAGCTACTGAACGGCAAAAGCAGATGCTGGCCTGGATTCTGGCAAATTGCTATCCGGCAGTGAGCGCACAGGCGACTTTTGAGTTGACCGGAACAGATTATGCTGCAAGTCCGGTTCTTGACGATAACGATGCCTATGCGGCGGTTCAGGTGGCGTTATGGGTGCTCTTGGGGCAGATTGCTCCGGATGAAGTGAATTTTCTGGAATGCTCATCCACGGAACAGCATCCGAAGTCAGTCAGGCTTCGTGCCACGGTGCTCAGGCTTCTGGAACTGGCCGGGGAGTTTGCAGACGATACGGCAAATCCGGCTCCGCCTGTCAGCGCAAATACAGCTGGATGCTGCACAGATAATCCTATCGACTGCTGTAATACGGGAATAATTCCCACTGTTTCTAACAAACCATATCTCGTTTTTAAAGGCTGTCCGGATGAAGTCAGAACCGTGTGCGGGCGTCTCCTTATCGGCCCATTTATGCTGCAGTCGGGATTTACCGGAAAACCGGTGATAACAGTTGAACCGATCTGTGTATGTCAGGAAGGATTCTCTGCTTCTTTTATGGATTTTTGCGGGAATAAAATGGATGCGCCTTCTATTGGAGATGAATTTTATATTGCAGTTCGTACTATTAAAGATTATATTTGTTTTACCGTTCGTGCCTCATTTACGGGAACTGTCACAAGGGTTGTTACGATGAATCCCACGGGTACGGGGCAGAATTACCAGCCTATAGGTACGACGTTTGAAGATGTCCAGGTAAACTTAGAGGCATCTGTCTGCGTATGTGCCTCTGTACCGCGTAATACAGAGAAGAAGTCCCACTCTCAGACGGGCATCAGTATTAATAACAACAATAATAATAACAATAATAATAATAGTAATACTAACAGCAACAGCGGATTATGGCATGGAGGCATGTATCCATGGCCAAACTATATAATTATGTGCCCGCCGCCGGGCTGGTACCCATCCTGGCCATCCAGGCCGCCATATCCACCGGAACCGCCATATCCACCATACCCACCGAAACCGCCATGCCCGCCGGAGCCGCCATGCCCACCAAAGCCGCCATGCCCGCCGGAGCCGCCATGCCCGCCGAAGCCGCCATGTCCGCCGGAGCCGCCATGCCCGCCGAAGCCGCCATGTCCACCGGAGCCGCCATGCCCGCCGAAGCCGTCATGTCCTCTGTGTCCGCCGTGCTGCCCGCTGAAATCAGAGTGTTCATGTAAGAACGGTCATAATGCAGAATCGTGAGACTGCTATTATAACAGTAGGATAATTACTTTCCGGGGGGACTAAACTGAGCCGCTATATGGCTGATTTGCAGGAGTCAACAAAGAAAAAATAATTAAGAAAAACCGGTATTAGTAAAAGGAAAAGAAAATATGGAGATCCGCATGCTTATCGGCTAAGTGCCGTTCTTCAGAAAATAAGCATGCGGATCTTTTGTTTTTGGGGGCAGCGAGCCGAAGTTAAGCAAGCCTGGCCTTGACGACTGCTGTGAGGGCAGCCCCTTGGAAACTGGTTAACTTGCCCTGTTTTGCAAGAAGTGTTTAAATTAGTCTTATAACGGGATATAATGCAGATAGAGGACCCGGTTGATATTGCCTTTTCGCGGCAGGTGTAGTATCATCTAAGCCACATTGAATGTTAGACAGGCAGGGAACGTGATTGAGAAAAAGAGGTGGGACAGACATGGAAGATAAGGCGCGTAAGGTCAACAGGCCGGAGCGTATTGTATCCTATTTTAAAATGGAGAAGCGGACTCTTGCTGCCGTTGCCGTATCCGGGATTATTTACAATGCAGGGATGGTTGCAGGCCCCTGGTTCGAGGGAATGCTGGCGCAGTATCTGTGCGATATTATCGGCGGGAAACGGGTGTTTCAGGATATGGTTATGCTGGCCCTGTCCTATATTGCTGCGATTTTACTGGTGGAGGGAATGCGCTATCTCAAACGGCTTTATGTGAGACGATTTGCTAACCATGTGAATCGGAATATGAAGCAGGTGCTGTACCATAATCTCGTGCACAGGGGCAAGCCGGAACTGGGCACTGAGGATGTGGGAGCTGTTATGACCAAAGCCATTGCAGATGTGGACACCTGTGTGGAAGGGATGCGAAAGTTTACGACAGAGGTTTTTGATACCGGTGTCGTAATGATTGCCTATTTGACAATGCTTTTTTCATACGACTGGAGACTGACCATAATCTCCGTTTTGTTTCCGCCGGCGGCATACTGGCTGGCCGGAACATTAAAACGGACGGTATCAAGGAGGGCAGCGGCATATAAGGAAAGCGCGGGCGTTCTGAACGGGGCAACCCTTGACCGGATATCCAATGCAGTGCTTTACAGGGTTTATGGGCAGGAAAAAAGCAGGGATACAGAGTATGAGGAGCAGCTGGGAGATTACGAGAAGAAAGCGGTGTATGCAAATATATGGGAAAATGCGATGCAGCCCCTCTATAAAATCATTTCGATGGCAGGGATTATTTTCATTATCTGGTTCGGCGCAAAGAATGTGCTGGGCAACGGATGGACATCCTGGGACATTGCAGCATTTTCCACATTTTTATCTTGTTTTACCAGGCTGGCATCTAAATCCTCGAGGGCGGCAAAGCTGTTTAATGCGGTTCAGAAGGCACAGGTATCTTGGATACGGATTAAACCGTATATGCAGGATATCCCGGATGAGAAAGAAACAGGGCCGGAATCGCCGGTACGGCTTTGCGTTTCAGGGATGAAGTTTGCATACCCGGATGGGAAATATGTGCTGGAGGATATTTGCTTTTCCGCGTGTCCGGGCGAGATAATAGGAGTAACCGGAGCCGTGGCATGTGGAAAGTCTACGCTGGGGAAAGTGTTTCTGTGCGAATATCCATATGAGGGAAGTATCAGACTGGAAGGAAAGGAACTGTCGGCTCTTGCCCGGGCCGGAAGAAAGATGACCGCTTATATGGGGCATGAGCCGGAACTTTTGAGCGCTACTGTGGAAGACAATATACTGCTTGGAGAATCCGGGGATGTCAGTGGCTGTCTGAAGGCGGTGTGTATGGACCAGGAAGTATCGAAGATGCCGGATGGGATTCACACTATGGTGGGCAGCGGCGGAGTCAGGCTTTCCGGAGGGCAGCAGGCGCGGATTGCACTTGCGCGGACACTTTTTCATAAAAAGCCGGTCATTATACTGGATGATCCGTTTTCCGCGGTTGACAGAAAAACAGAATGTGAGATTATGCAGAATTTAAAGGCGTTCACGAAGGACAGTATCGTATTGATTTTATCCCACAGGCTGACTTTGTTTCCACAGATGGACCAAGTAATCTGGCTCGGGGAGGGCAGAAGCACGGTCTCTGACCACAGGCATCTGATGCAGACCAATGAGGAGTACGCACATCTGTTTCAAATGCAGAGTGGGCAGAGCGTGCCGTTCATAGGAGCAGAAGAGAGACAGGCAGAATGTACAGATAACTTAAATGATGCGCAAAAGGCCGGGGCTCCGGTTCAGAAGGGGCAGACCGGGAAAAAGAATGGCAGGAAGCAGAATTACATCTTTTCGGTGGTAAAAAGGATTGTAAAGGAACAAGTGCTTTTGTCCATTGGGCTGGTGATTGCAGTGGCAGGTACTGTCATTGCGGGCCTCCTTCCCCCGCTGCTTCTGGAACGGATTGTAAACCGGCTGGCAGGAGGCGCAGATGTTCTGCCGGGGCTGGCGGCGGCTTACTTTCTTCTGCTGGCGGCAGCAGGTATCTTTGATTCGGCAAAGGAAAGCCTGATCACGGTTTTCGGCCAGAAGGTTACCCACGGACTGAGAAGTGTGATGTGCAGAAAGCTGTCAAAACTGCCGGCATCCTACCTTATAGACACAGAACCGGGAGTGACGGCATCAAGATTTGTAAACGATGTAGATACGGTGGAATCCCTGTTTACATCCGGTATTATCAGCATGGTTGTAGACATTTGCCGGGTAGTCAGTATTCTGGCGGTCATATTCGTAAAGAGCCGCGGTCTTGGGATGCTTATGGCGCTTGCAGCACCGATTTTATATTTGATTACACGTGCATTTCAAAAAAGAATGCTGAAGGCTCAGCTTGCCAACAGAACCGCGGTGGGCAGGGCAAACAGCCATGTGCCGGAAACAATCAGGAATATAAGGATGATCCATACATTTCATAAAGAAAAATATATGGAAAAATGTTATGACAGATATATCCAGGCCGGATACCAGGCATTAGAAAAATCCAATTTTTATGATTCCATTTATTCTCCGATTATCATTACAATCAGGGCGGCTCTGATTGCGGTTATGATGGTTCTGGCTGCAATGGGCGGAAATATGCAGGGGCTTTTTGGAATGTCTGTCGGAACAGCAGTGGCGGTGATTGCATATGTCAGCAAAGTATTTGAGCCGTTGGAGAGCATCGGGATGGAGATTCAGAACATTCAGTCTGCCGTGGCGGGGGTATGCCGCATTCATGAATTTCTAAATGAGCCGGGGCGCAGGCTGCCGGAAAATGAGACGGCGGCTCTGGATGAATGCAGCCCGGCAGCTGCGTTTCATTCCGTCAGCTTTGGGTATGAGGACGGGCGGGAAATTCTCCGCCAGTATAGTTTTGCGGTTCATACAGGAGAAAATGTGACATTGACCGGAAGAACCGGTGTTGGAAAGAGTACGGTATTCAAGCTGCTGCTGGGGTTATATCCTCCATGGAACGGAAAGGTATGCATCTACGGGGTACCGTCAGACCAGATCCCGGATGCCCAAAAAAGAGGGCTTTTTGGCTATGTGGAGCAGTCATTCCGGCTGGTCCCGGGTACCGTGGCAGAGCAGATAAGCCTGAAAGACAGCAGGATAACCCGTGAGGACATAGAGCGGTCGGTTCATATGGTGGGAATGCATGAGGCGGTTATGGATCTGGAAAACGGATATGATACCCTGTGCACCGCCGGTCTGTTTTCACAGGGACAGATGCAGCTGCTCTCGATCGCCAGAGCGGTAGCAGCCAATCCAAGAATTCTGCTGTTGGATGAAATTACTGCAAATCTGGATTCGGCTACAGAAGAGAAAGTACTGGCGGCTCTCCGGGCAGCATCGACAAACAGAACGGTTATTTCCATATCCCACAGACTTTATGAACAGCGCGGAGGACGGATGGTTCATTTAGGGTAATGGTTCAGAAAGGCCTGAACGGTTACCATTTTTCATTACCAATAGAAAGTGCTTCGCACTTTCCTCTGATCTGCAATACGGAACTTAGCTGGGATTTTACCATATACTAGTATCTTGAAAAATATCTTGTATAATAACTCGTCGGAGTTGTTTCGTCTAAACTTTTTCTAAAATTTCATGTGATTTTATACAAAGTTTAGACGTAAAGTTTATTAAAATTGCTTAAAATACAAAAAGTAATTGACACCAATAAAAAAGAGTGTTAAGTTAAAATTACTAAAAATAAAAACGTTTCGACAAGCAGAGGTCATTATGCAGGATATAGTTACGATAAAAGATATAGCAGCAAAAGCGGGTGTTGCAGTTTCAACAGTATCCAGGGTTATCAATAATCTGGACCGTGTCAGCCCGAAGACAAAGGAGAAGGTACTTAAGGCAATCGACGAACTGGGTTATGTTAGGAATGATTTTGCTGCATCAATCAAGACAGGTGCAACAAAGTTTATTGTTACGATAGTTCCAGACATTGTCAATGAATTTTATATCTCAGTTATCCGCGGGGTGGAAAAGGTGGCGCGTGTAAGAGGATACCGTACCATATTTTATACGGTAGATGACGGGAAAGGAATGCACAGCGGCGTTTTAGAGGAAAGTCTGGAGAGAGTAGTAGACGGGATCATCCTGATTCAGTCCATACATAACAAGATAGAGGCAGAAAAGATCGGCAAGCCGGTTGTATTAATCGACCGCGAAGAGCCAGCCAGCGATATGCACTCAGTGACGGTGGATAATTACAGGGGGGCATGCCTGCTAACACAGGAAATTATTGATAACGGGCATTCCAGGATTGCTTTTATAATTGGAGACAGTACTTTTAATGTCATGGTCGAACGTATGAGAGGATTCCGTGACACACTGTCTGCCAACCATATAGAGATACCGGATGAGTACATCTGTATTGGTGACTGGCAGCAGGAGACAGGAGAATATTATTTAGAAAAGCTCCTGGAACTGCCCGAACCGCCGACTGCGGTTTTTGCAGGTAACAACCAGATAGGTTTTGGCTGTCTGAAGTATATGATGGATCATGGTATAGTAGCAGGGAAGGATCTTTCCCTGGCAGAGTTTGACGATTCTATCATGGCGCAATACCTTGAAGGCGGGATCACCTGCATCTCATCGCCTATGGAAGAGATGGGACAGGCGGGCGCCAGGCTGTTGATCGATTTGATTGAACATGGCGGGAGCGCCAATAAAAAGGTAATGCTGGATACTAAACTGATTCGGCGGAATTCCTTGGCAAAGCTGGATTAAACAGCTTTCGCTCTAAAATAAAAACGTTATGACAAAGGGGGTGTAATTTTTTTTCTTATTTTATAAAAAAGTTATGACAACTGTACAGCTATGATACGCAATCATAAAAGCTTGATAAAACTGCAGGAAAAGCTTATGGGTAATAGATTAATAAAATCGAAAGATTATTTTTTTTAACAAAATGTAAAAACGTTTTGACAATACTGTCCTAAGATATTTAATTTTAATATTAAATAAATTTCAAAGAAAAGAGGTAATTAGTATGGCACGAGTAGAATTCAGAAATCATCCCTATACGGAAGGAGGTATTAAGAAAGAGCCCATTTTAATAACGCGGGAAAATGTAGGGTATTTTACATATCCTGACTTTGATATTGCACACAGTGATTTAAACACTATGCTTGTAAGTACTCCAAATTTATTTGCTGCATATTTTGAATTATCCCCGGGAACACAGTATGGTCCGCCGGATTATCATCCGAATGATGAGATCTATCTTGTTTTAGAGGGGGAGCTGACGCAGGTAAGCCCCTACAGCGGACAGGCAGTCACAGTAAAAGCAGGCGAAGCCCTGATTATGCCGAAAGGCTGTGTACATGCAGGATTTAATTTTGGACAAACGAAGATGAAAGCATTCTCCTGCTCACAGGGAATTGTTGATGACCAGTTATTCCCGCTTGATAAAGAAGGAAAATGGAATCTTTATAAACGCGGCTCTAAAGAAGAATTTCCGGAGCCTCAGCCGTTGTACCGTTCGACAAAGATGGGGACGATCAATGATATTGGAAAATGGCCTATGGATTTTGAGGAATTGCGCAAACCCACACAATATCTTTATAAAGTTTCCGAAGAAGACAAATTACGTGTTGTGCGCGGACTTGAATTTCCGATCCTTATGAAAATCAGTGTATCAAATGATTCCATTCAGATGGGCGAGTACATTATACCGGCAGGTGGGATTCAGTGCCGCATGTCTGAACCGGATTCACATGAAGGCGAGACTTGTATCTATGTGATTGAAGGGGAGATGGGTGTATTCATGACAGAAACGAGGGAGACCTTTAAGATCTTCCCGGATGAGGCCATTTATATTCCCGCCGGTCAGGAGTATTCCATGATCAATTATGGCACAGAACCTGTACATGCAGCCTTTGTAATCACACCTTCTTTCTAAAAATACATATTAATCTTACTCAAAGCGGTCTTTCTTATGGCGGAAAATGAAGCCTGAGAGACGCTTTGAGAAAATAATAAAGCGTAAGGCGGGGAAATTTTATGAAATACGGGATCTATTTTGCCTACTGGGAAAAACAATGGGCGGCGGATTACAGAAGATACATTAATAAAGTAAAGACTCTTGGATTTGACGTACTTGAAATCTCATGCGCTGCACTCAAGAATATGACAAGGGAAGAGATGCTGGGGTTAAAAACGGAGGCCAAAAAACAAGACGTAGTCCTAACAGCGGGATATGGGCCGGCAGCAGCAGAAAATCTTGCGTCAAATAATCCGGATGTGATAAAAAATGCGATTTGTTTTTATACAGATATATTGAAAAAGCTGGAGTTCATGGATATTCATACGATTGGCGGCGGGATATATTCATACTGGCCGGTAGATTACAGCAGAACCATTGATAAAGAGGGAGATTGGGCAAGGAGTGTGCAGAATGTTCGCACTGTAGCAAAGATTGCAGACGGATGTGGTGTGGAGTATTGTCTGGAAGTTTTAAACCGTTTTGAGGGATATCTTTTAAATACAGCAGCAGAGGCGGTACAGTTTGTAGAAGAGGTTGATGAGCCGGCAGTAAAGGTTATGTTAGACACATTCCATATGAATATTGAAGAAGACAGCATGATTGGTGCGATCTTAACTGCGGGGGACAAGCTGGGGCATTTTCATGTGGGGGAAAACAACAGGAGATGCCCGGGGAAAGGAAACATGCCCTGGGTGGAGATCGGCCGTGCTTTACGTCAGATAGGATATGAAAAAAATGTAGTAATGGAACCATTTGTCTTGAAGGGCGGAGAAGTTGGGCGCGATATCAAGATTTGGAGAGATTTGTGTAAAGATGAAGACAGACTTGATGAGGATGCAAGGAATTCTGCCGTCTATTTAAGATATGCATTTAGCGGACCCTGTTCAGACTACAGCCTATGACTGTACGAATCGGGAATCTGGGAGGAAAGAAAGTGGAAAGAATAAAAAACAATGCAATAATCAAAAAAATGGGGCTGAATAAGCTGGTTTTGTGCGGAATTCTATTGGTAATGTACATATTTTTTGCAGTAATAAGCCCCACGTTCTTGAAATATTCCCGCATATTAAGTGCCTTAAATTATGCTTATTTTCTGGGATTCCTTTCTTTGGGAGTGAATTTTGTAATCGCAACTGGCGGAATAGATTTTTCAATAGGGCCGGTCATGTTCTGCGCAGCACTTATTTCCGGGCATCTTTTAACGGCAAATGGCTGGCCGCTGCTGCCATGCCTGCTGGTCAGCATATTGACAGGCGCCGCTTTTGGTATGGTGAATGGCTTTTTGGTTGCTTATGGGGGCCTGCCGTCTTTTATTACCTCTATGGCAAGTATGATGGTTTCCAAGGGGATTGGCTCCGTTTTTACAAAGACCCAGTCAGTAAGCTGGCCGCAGGTGACAGAAGAAAATGGATGGTTCAGAAATCTCGTAAAAATGAAAATCGGTGCAGTGCAGATTCCTGCCGGTCTGATTCTTTTGTTGATAGCGGCAATTATCTGTGCAATTATCTTAAACAAAACAAAAATGGGGCGCTATATTCTTTCGATTGGAAGCAACCGTGAGGCAGTCCGCCTGTCTGGGGTAAATGTAAAAAAATGGGAGATGCTTGCCTATGTGATCTGCGGCATACTGGCGGGGACTGCAGCAATCTTTTTCATAGGAGCATACTCAACAGTCCAGCCGGGGCTGGGCGATACCTACAATAATGAAGCGATTGCAGGCTGCGTAATGGGCGGAACTTCCATGGCGGGCGGTACGGCTTCTATAGGGGGAACCTTCATTGGCGTTTTGATTATCGCGTTGCTGCAGGAAGGGATTCTGGCGATGGGATTCCAGAAAGATTACCAGTATGTGATCACCGGTTTCATTGTGCTGATTGCAGTATATGCGGACATCCGCAGCAGACGCAGGCGCAATTGAAAAGGCATGTTTTCAAAATAGCAGAAAGAATGAAGGTGAGCAAATGGGTGATGTAATTTTAAGTATGCTGGACATTGATAAATCATTTCCAGGCGTACATGCACTGGACCGTGTACATCTGGAAATCCGCAGAGGCGAGGTGCATGCGCTGATGGGTGAAAACGGGGCTGGAAAATCCACGCTGATGAAAGTGCTGACAGGCATTTACTCAAAGGACAGCGGTACAATTCTATACGAAGGGAAAGAGATAGAATTCACGAATCCGAGAGAGGCACAGGATGCAGGGATCGTAATCGTGCATCAGGAACTGAATATGATGGGGCATCTGACGGTTGCACAGAACATATTTATAGGACGGGAAATACGAAACGGTATTTTAATTGATGATAAAAAAATGAATGAAGAAGCAGCAAAACTGTTCAGACGCCTGAACATCAATATCGATCCGACGGAGAGCATGAGCAGGCTGACTGTGGGGAAACAGCAGATGTGTGAGATCGCAAAGGCGATTTCCCATAATGCAAAGGTCATTATATTTGATGAGCCATCGGCAGCACTGACAGAATCAGAGATCTCAGAACTGTTTAAGATTATCCGGGACCTGAAGGAGAAACAGCTCGGGATTGTGTATATTTCCCACCGTATGGATGAGATTAAGGTTATAACAGACCGTGTGACGGTGATGCGTGATGGTGGATATGTTGGAACCCTCATCACGGATGAATGCACAAAGGATGATATCATTAATATGATGGTAGGCCGGGTGATCTATGAGGACCCGAAAACCAAGAGTACAGTCCCGCCGGATGCACCGGTTGTATTGAAAGTTGAGCATTTGAATGCGGGGAAGATGGTACAGGATGTAAGCTTTGAACTGAGAAAAGGAGAAATCCTTGGCTTTTCAGGGCTAATGGGAGCCGGCAGGACAGAAACGGTACGGGCGCTGTTCGGAGCGGATCCGAAGGAGAGCGGTGACATCTATATAAACGGACAGAAGGTTAATATCAAAAATCCGGAAGAAGCAGTCAGGTATGGGATCGGTTATCTGTCAGAAGACAGGAAACGTTATGGAATCGTGGTAGATAAATCGGTGGCAGAAAATTCAACGATGGCTTCGCTTGAACACTTTATGAAAGGGATATTCATTGACCGCAGAAAGGAACATGAAGCCGCCCAAAAATATGTAGAGATTCTGAAAACAAAAACGCCCGGAGTTGACCAACTGGTTGTAAATCTGTCGGGAGGAAATCAGCAGAAGGTTGTAATCGCTAAGTGGCTTGTAAGAAACTGCGATATTCTTATATTTGATGAGCCTACAAGAGGGATTGATGTGGGTGCAAAGAGCGAGATTTATCATTTGATGAATCGGCTTGCGGCGGAGGGGAAGTCCATCATCATGGTGTCTTCTGAAATGACAGAGATTCTTAGAATGAGCGACCGTGTCATTGTCATGTGCGAGGGCAGGAAGACCGGAGAGATGGATATTTCGGAAGCTACGCAGAAACGGATTATGCATGCAGCAACACTGCGGAACCAGGAGGAGAGTAAATGATAGAGAATCAGCACAAAAAAAGAAATGCATTTACAGATAATTTGCTGGTCAATGCAATTGGGACACAGAAAATAGTTGTTGTATTGGTTCTGATTGCCCTGATTCTGTTTTTCAGTGCAGTCAGCCCTGCATTCCGTCAGTATGCGACGGTTCTGAGTGTCATGGATTATACATATTATCTGGCATTTATGGGAATTGGAGTTACGTTCTGCCTGATAACGGGTGGCGTAGACTTGTCCATCGGCACGGGAATGATCTGCTACGGACTGATTGGCGGCTATATGATTACTCATCTGAATATGCCGGTAATTGCGGGGATTCTGTCAACACTTGCAGCGGGCGTGATTATGGGAGTGCTGAATGGCCTGATCGTTGCCAAGTTTGAATTACCGCCATTCCTGGCAACGCTGTGTACCATGATGATAGCCCGTGGACTTGGCTCTATTGTGACGGGCGGCATGAGTATTACCTGGCCCCAGGCTTCTCAGGCCCAGGGATGGACGCGGAGCTTGTTTAAGATAACAGTGGGAAATATACAGCTGCCAATCGGCTTCATATGGGTTCTTCTTTTTGCCCTAATTATGAGTATCGTGTTAAACAAGACCAGGCCCGGGCGTTATATTATAGCAATCGGCAGCAATAAAGAAGCGGCGCGCCTGTCGGGGATTCCCGTTGTGAAATACCAGATGACTGCATATATCTTTTCCGGCTTTTTTACAGGGATGGCTGCGCTGGCATATTCGTCAACATTTCAGGCGCTGGCGCCCGGAACCGGTGCAGGAATTGAATTAAATGCAATCGGCGGGGCAATTATCGGCGGGACATCCATGAGCGGCGGGCTGGGCTCGGCAGCAGGGACAATTCTGGGGATCTTTATTATGTCGGTGCTCAATACGGGGCTTCCGTACATTGGACTGCAGGCAAATACGCAGCAGATTATTATTGGAATCGTATTAGTTGCAGCAGTATTTATTGATGTCTGGAAAAATAAAAGGCTGGCATAGGAAAAGGCAGATTTGGTTATAAGTGTTAAATTTAATGGTTGCACGCCTCATTTAAAGTGCAGGCTGACAATAAAACAAAAGGAGGATTTTTCAATGAAAAAGAAACTATTATCCGTATTACTTTGCACAGCTATGGCAGCAGGCCTGGTGATGGGCTGCGGTTCTGCAAAAGGAACCGAAACAAAGACTGATGATGCGTCAAAAGAGGCAGAAACAGAAGACTCTGCGGCAGCCGCAGGCGATTTGAGTTTCGAAATTGTATCGAAGGGGTTCCAGCATCAATACTGGCAGGCTGTCTTAAAGGGTGCGGAACAAAAAGCGGAAGAATTAGGAGTAAAAATTAACTTTGTCGGACCGAATTCAGAGTCTGATATCGCGGATCAGGTACAGATGCTGAACAATGCCGTAAACCAGCAGCCGGATGCAATCGGCCTTGCGGCCTTGGATACAAGTTCCTGTCTGGATGCGATCCAGACGGCTCAGGACAATGACATTCCAATTGTCGGATTTGACTCTGGTGTAGCCAATGCTCCGGACGGCGCAGTCTATGCAACCTGTTCTACGGACAATTATGCAGCGGGAGAACTGGCGGCAGAGATGACGTACGAAGCAATCAAAGACAGGATTGCCGATGCCTCCGAAAGTGTACGTATTGGTGTTATGAGCCAGGATGCGACTTCCGAGTCCCAGATTAACCGCGGGCTGGGATTCATCGATAAAATGGGAGAACTTATCATAGCCGATGGTAAAACGGTGAATGTAGAAGGAAATGAAAAATTCGTTTCCGGTGCTGTCTGCGAAAAGACAAAAGACGCAGATGTGGTAATCGAAGTTACTGTGCCCGCGAGCGTAGATGCTGCACTCTCAGCAACAGACTGTGCAAACCTTTTGAATAAGGCAGACACAATTGCGGTCTACGGTGCGAACCAGCATTCGGGAGAGGCCATGGTTACCGGCAATGAGAACCTTGGAAAATTTGGCACCAAAGAGGGACAGGTCATTGGCGTTGCATTTGATTCCGGTGCTGTTATCAAAGGAGCGGTTGCAGACGGCACATTCCTGGGCGCCATTACTCAGGCTCCTGTAGCAATGGGAGAAACTTTGGTAGATCTTTTGTATAAAGTAGCAAATGGAGAGTCTGTCTCAGATATCGATACAGGCTGCCAGTGGTATACAGCAGACAATATGGACGATCCGGAGATTGCACAGAATCTTTATGATTAAAAATAGTAAAAAAGTAGGTGTAAGCAGGTTTTTTTATACCTGCTTTTTTACATATTCAGTTTTTTTACTTTTGTTGTTTTAACAACATACTTGAATGCTTACCTGCATTATACTGTGCTTAACAGCTGGAGGCGTGATTGATTAAAGTTATCAGGTATTGCTGCTATGAAGCAGCGGAAAGGAGAAAAAATGGATAATCAAATGTTTTGTTTTCAATGTGAGCAGACGGCGGGATGCACAGGATGTACAGGTAAGGCAGGTGTATGCGGCAAATCCGCTTCATCTGCAAAGCTGCAGGACGAACTGACGGGGGCGTTGATCTCTCTGGCGCGTGCCTGTTCCAATACCCCCGGGACACAGCAGACGGACCGTCTGATTCTGGAAGGGCTTTTTACGACGGTAACGAATGTGAATTTTAACGACGAGACTCTGCAAGAGATGATTGACCGTATAGAAGCAGAAAAAAGGCGGATTGTGCCCGGATGCGCATCCTGCGGTTCCCCGTGCGGGAATACGGACCGCTACGACATGTCCCGTATCTGGAACGCAGAGGAGGATATCCGTTCCCTCAAATCGCTGATTCTGTTCGGAATTCGGGGAATGGCGGCCTATGCTTATCATGCGATGGTTCTGGGATATGAGAACGCGGAAGTGAACGAATTTATGATCAAAGCGCTTTCTATCCTGGGGGAGGACTGGGGGATGGAGGAACTGCTCCCTGTTGTGATGGAGACAGGCAAAGTAAATCTGACCTGTATGGAGCTGCTAGACCGCGCCAATACGGAAACCTTTGGGACGCCCCAGCCGGTTGAGGTGACAATGAAAGTGGAGAAAGGACCGTTCATCGTGATTACCGGCCATGACCTTTGGGATCTGAAGCTTCTGTTGGAACAGACTGCAGGTAAGGGCATTCACATCTATACCCACGGAGAAATGCTTCCCGCTCATGCGTATCCGGAACTGAAAAAGTATCCTCATTTAAAAGGAAACTTTGGCACAGCATGGCAGAACCAGCAAAAGGAATTTGCAGATATCCCGGCTCCGATCCTGTATACCACAAACTGTCTGATGCCGGTAAAAGAGAGTTATGCAGACAGAGTGTTTACAACAGAAGTCGTGTCTTATCCTGAAATGATTCATATTGACAGCGATAAAGATTTTACGCCTGTGATCGAAAAAGCGCTGGCGCTCGGCGGATATGAGGAAGATATGGAGTTTACAGGAATAAACGGCGGTAAGAGTGTGACGACTGGATTTGGCCACGGTACGGTGCTCAGTGTAGCGGGACAGGTAATTGACGCCGTAAAAGCCGGAGCCATCCGCCACTTCTTCCTTGTGGGCGGCTGTGACGGCGCACGTCCGGGCCGTAATTATTATACTGAATTTGTAAAGCAGACTCCGGCGGACACGGTAATTCTGACACTCGCCTGCGGCAAATACCGGTTTAACGACCTGGACCTCGGAACAATAGGGGGCCTGCCAAGAATGATGGATATGGGGCAGTGCAACGATGCTTATAGTGCAATTAAGGTTGCGGTGGCCTTGTCAGAGGCTTTTGGATGCCAGGTGAATGAACTGCCGCTCTCGATGGTGCTTTCCTGGTATGAACAGAAGGCTGTTTGTATCCTGCTGACCCTGCTGCATCTGGGGATTCAGAATATTAAGCTGGGACCAACGCTGCCGGCCTTTGTATCTCCTAATGTGCTGAATTATCTGGTGGAACACTACAATATTGCGCCAATCACTACGCCGGAGAACGACTTAAGGGATATTTTGGGTGAATAAGAAAATGAAACAAAGAGGGCGGTTAAAAGGGGTCAGACCCCTTTGAACCGCCCTCTTTGAACTTGTTAATAATTTTTTCGAAAAAAGTACATAATTTGTTAAATTATCCCTCACATAACTATCACATTTAGGCGGTATATTATTAATTGTAAAGGGACAATAACCTTTTTATTATAAATTTTCTTTTTCATAATTTTCCTTGGCCGGAAGCGATTCCGGCCTCTCCTTTTTTATTTCTTGATTGATCCGTTTGAATTTCCGATAATCACGTTTCTCCGTTTTTTTCAGGTTATTAATTGTATTTAAGGATTGTAAAATATTAACAGATATGTTATATTGTAAATATCGATAATAATTACTATTATTAAAGGAGGACGTTTATGGATACAAAAGCATTTTGGAAGATGAGTTATGGTCTTTATATTATCTCGGCAAAAAATGGGGAAAAAGCCGGAGGTTGTGTTGTGAATACAATGATCCAGGTGACTTCAGAACCGCTGCAGGTTACGGTGACAATTAACAAAGAAAATTATACTGCCGGTCTAATACAGGAGTCAGGGTATTTTACTGGAATCGCGCTTGCACAGTCAGCCACAATGGAGCTGATTGGGGCATTCGGGTTCCAAAGTAGCAAAGATAAAGATAAATTTGAGGGATTTGAGACGAAGACGGATCTCAATGGAATTCCGTATGTTTGCAGCCAGGCAGCAGCCAGGTTCAGCTGTAAAGTGAAAAATACGATGGACGTGGGAACACATATTGTATTCCTGGGAGAAGTAGTAGATGCAGAAGTGATGAGTACGGAAGAGCCTATGACATACGCATATTATCATACCGTGAAAAATGGTGTTACACCTCCAAAGGCATCCAGTTATATCCCTGAGCCCGAAAAAGTAAAGGGATACCGCTGTAAAATCTGCGGATACATCCTGGAGTCAGATACCATACCAGAAGATTTTAAATGTCCGATCTGTGGAAGAGGAAAAGAAGAATTAGAGAAGCTGTGAGAGAAAGTTAAGCTTAAAACCAAGGTTGGACATCCGTTAATTTGAAAATTGAAAGAAACATTCTGAATAAGACAAAAAATGGATGCTGCGGTTTCTCCCGCAGCATCCATTTTTTGCCTTATAAAAGGGGGAATGAAAAAATTGAAGTTTATGCAGCCAGATTCTGCAGGCATACTATTTTTCATTTACATTAAGATTAGATTTTTTTAATTCCTACAAAAATAGTATAAAAAATATTAAAAAAATACAAAAACAAATCTGAAAGTATATTATAATTTTGGTATGAATTAACAGGGCGCCAATGACACAGAAGTATATTGAACAGTATTCTTTCAGGAGGGAATTATAATGAATGCAATGGAACGGGTAGTAAAAGCATTGAATCACGAGGAGGCAGACAGGGTACCGGTATACCCTATCATCAGCGGGGCTTCCCGCAGACTGACAGGAGTAAGTTACAGAGAATGGGCTAACGATGCACAGCTGTGCGCGGATGCTCTCTTAAAAGCGAGAGAGGAGTTTGATCTGGATTGCATCGTAACGTTGATTGATCTTTCCGTTGAATGCGATGCATGGGGGCAGGAACTGATTTATCCGGAAAATGAAGCTGCGCACCCGGATTATGAGCATTGCGTAGTGAAAGAGATTGAGGATTATGCCAGGATTAAGAAAGTGGATTACCGCAGCTCCAGACGTATGATGATGCATATTGATACATGCAGAAAATTGGTAGAAGCCTCCAATGGAGAATTCCCCATTGTAGCATTTGTATTTGGGCCCCTGGGTACGCTGTCCATGCTGCGTAGTCAGCAGGAAATGTATATGGATTTTTATGATGATCCGGATGCGGTACATGAAGCGGCGCGCGAGATTAATGAGACCTTGAAAGATTACTGCAGAGCTCTGATGGATACGGGGGTGAATGGCATCATGTTTGATACCCTTTTTGCCTCTGGCTCTATCATGAGCAAGGAAATGTGGAATGAGCTGGAGGGAGATCTGGTGGAAGAGCTTGCCCAGGTGGTAAGAGATAAAAATGGGCTGGTAATGATACACAATTGCGGGCAGAAAATCTACTTTGATGTTCAGATCGAGCGTATGCAGCCCGCGGCGATTTCCTTCTTATATCCGCCGGATGACTGTAAAGATTTTAAAGAATGTAAAGAGAAATACGGGAATCTGACAACCCTGATCGGGTGTGTTACTCCGGCAAACGCAGCAATCGGCACTGACGAAAACTGGGACCAGGAATGCAGAAATTCCATTGACGCAATGTCAGCCGGAGGCGGCTTCATACTTGCAACGGGATGCGAATACCCTGCAAATGCCGATTTTGCAAGGGCACACAGAATGGTAGAAATTGCAAAGGACTATGGAAGATATTAGAATAAGGTCTGGGAGAGTGGGAATACAAAACAGCCGCTGTGGATTCGTCCATAGCGGCTGTATAATCAGTTATGGGCCTTCCCAATTACTGCATGCTGCATGAGAGAATGCTTATGCTTTCAGCTCTGTTCTGCGTATGACACAGTATGAACATAGGCTTAAAATACACGCTGCAAGTACAAAGATAAGTACAGGATACATAAAGTTTATTGTACCGTCGGTCATGTATCCAAAAGCCTTTAGGACAAATAGGATAATCCTGTCAGTAAAATCTTTTGGAAGAACAAATTTTATCAAAGCAGGTATTATTAAAATGATCGTGAGGCCGAGAGTAATCCCGGCATAGACCGATATCTTTTTACCGATCTTGTTTATAATAAGGATTACCAGGTAAAACAGACAGCAGATAAGCATATATACTAAAAACAGCCAAACCCAGCCTAAAAAGTAAGAATGCCCATATCCGTACAGTCCGCCAAATAATGAGTGATAGCCATGAAACCAGTGGTGAAGCGCGTTTCCCAGGATTGTATCAACCAGTGACATGATTCCCGAGATAAAAGCGAACAGGGAAAATGTGGAAAGAAAGATATATTTTCTGGTAAATCCATTTTGTATCAGCATTTTAAAATCTTCTTTAAACCCCAGGATCCCTAAGATACCTACATAGATAAAAGAATTAAACTCTAAGCCGTTCGTACCAATTTTGCCGCTGCTTCCGTTTGTAATATAAGAAAGGACAAAAACGGCCGCGACAACTGCATATTCAATTGCGTAGAAGATCCAAATATATTTAAACGATGTCATACATTCATAACGGATAACAGTGCCTAATTTTTTCATATCAGCGGCCCCCTTTCTCTGTTAACTTTACGAATAGTTTTTGCAGGTTCATATTAGATATCTGTAAGCGACTGTTTTTAGGAAGCTGTTCTTTTTCTCCCAGTATATAAGCGAGTTTTAAATTACCAAGTTCATCGTAACCTATCACATTTTTGTCTTTACAGTAGTCATCGACTTCACCGGCGAGGCCGGAAATACAGTATCCTTTATTCATCAGCGTTTCAACGGTTTCCTGCAGAAGCACTCTGCCTTTGTCGATTAGAACCACTTCTTCGATGATGTTTGCCACCTCTTCTATAAGATGGGTAGCGATAATAATCGTTCTCTGATAGTTTTCATAATCCTTCAGTAATAATTCATAAAACAACTCCCGGTGATTCGCGTCCAGTCCCAGCACAGGCTCATCAAAAACCACATAAGGTACATGGAGGGAAAGCGCAATCGTAAGTTTAAAGATAGACTGATAACCTTTCGACAGTGCTTTGTATCTTTTGTTAATATCAAGATCAAACTTTTCTGCAATCTGACGTGCCTGATCCAGGTCAAAATTATCATAAAAACGGTCTATCCACTTAAAATGTTCTATCACTTTCAGGCTGGTGTCGTATAAGTCCATCTCACTCATACAAAATATCTTTTCGTGCACTTCCATGTTTTCTTTTGCGCGTAGACCGTCAATAAGGATTTCCCCTTCATCAGCGAAGATGCGGTTGGAAATG
Source organism: Eubacterium sp. BIOML-A2 (assembly GCF_009680135.1). Classification (NCBI taxonomy): domain Bacteria; kingdom Bacillati; phylum Bacillota; class Clostridia; order Eubacteriales; family Eubacteriaceae; genus Eubacterium; species Eubacterium sp. BIOML-A2. Next base: position 88,017 of record NZ_WKZK01000006.1, on the reverse strand, counting down.
ATGTTAATTAAAGTGGATTTGCCGGCTCCGTTTCTTCCTAAAAATCCGTAAATTTTACCATATTCAAACGAAATAGAAACCCGATCCAGTGCGTTGACATTGCTGTAACGTTTTACGACATTCTTAATTTGTATTGCATTCATTTTCATACCCCTTTTCTATCAATGTGATAATTTCCTCTTTTGACATCTGCAGTTTGACGGCCTCGTTAATTAATGCCTCAATATATTGATTGTAAAATTGATCCTGTCTTTTTCTGCGGATTTTTTTAACTGCGCCTGCTTTTACATACATTCCAAGACCCCTCCTTTTATAAATAATCTCTTCGTCTACCAGCATGTTCATTCCTTTGAGGACTGTATGTGGATTAATGTTCAAAAGTGCCGAGATCTCATTGGTTGAAGGAATCTTTGTTTCCTCTGGAAAGACGCCTGTAAATATGGAATCTTCTAACTGTTCTGCAATTTGAACGAATATAGGTTTATCTATATTTGGATTTATGTTCAATGATATCACCACCTTATTAGTTAGTTACTTGAGTAACAAACTGACTTACACCTTTAATATATACTAATACGCAATTTCTGTCAATAGATTTTTAAAAAACTTGAAATACAAAAAGTACAGAGCGCAATGTGGCACAGGAGATGAAAATTGGATGTGGTCATACCAGATTCCAACGTCGTAAACATAGGTGAATATGCACTAAAAAGAAGGGAAATATGTTGCTGATTGCACAAAAAGAAAGGGAGTAATTGACACGCATTATATGGAATGATACAATGTTAAAAAGATAACACATTGTGGTACAACCAATTATGAGCGAAGGAGAGAAGCGGATGGGAGATTTTAGGGTTCTGGAAATTAAGCAGAGTGTTTTTGCGGATAATGATAAACGGGCATCCGAATTGAGGAAAGAACTGAAGGAAAAAAAGGTGTTTTTGTTAAACCTGATGTCTTCACCGGGATCCGGTAAGACGACTACACTTACCAGGACGATTGAACAGCTGAAAAATGAGCTGAAGATCGGAGTGATGGAGGCGGATATTGATTCTGACGTAGATGCAGAAACGATTTCCCGGCTTGGGGTTGAGGCAATCCAGCTCCATACAGGGGGGATGTGCCATCTGGATGCAGATATGACCCGGCAGGGGCTGGAGGGCCTTGAATGCGGAGATCTGGATCTTGTGGTACTTGAGAATGTGGGGAATCTTGTCTGTCCGGCAGAATTTGATACCGGAGCGGTGAAGAATGCCATGATTCTAAGCGTACCTGAGGGAGACGACAAACCGTTGAAATACCCGCTGATGTTTTCTATCTGCGACGTCGTTCTGATCAACAAGACAGATGTGCTTCCCTATTTTGATTTTGATATGGAACAATGCAGAAGGAACATTTTAAAAAGAAACCCGAATGCAATCATTATACCAATCTGTGCCCGCACCGGTGAGGGGATAGAGACTTGGGCCGAATGGCTCAGGGGAGAAGTGAAGGCATGGCAGAAAGCGGAAAGGAGTTAGGTATGGCAGAAGAGAGAACATTAATTCTAAAGCTGGGGCAGAAAATCACGGACCGAATTGGGCACAAAGTGACAGTGGACGATCCGGAATACTGGGGACTCGCCTGTGTTGTAACGGATGAGATGGCGGAAGTGGCCCTTGCGATGAAGGTAAGAAAGCCGGCCAGTGCACAGGAGATTGCGAAGAAATGCGGCAAGCCGCTGAAGAGGACGGAAGAATTGCTGCAGGAGATGAGCGTGATCGGTCTGCTGGAATACAACTGGGAAAACGCGGACCGTCATAAACAGTACATACTGCCGATGTTTGTGCCCGGCTGTGCGGAATTCATGAACATGAACCTGGAGCAGGTAGAGAAACATCATGAGGTCGCCAGATTTTTTGAGCAGATGAGCCGGCTGCCGCTGGAAAAGGTAACCCCTATGGTGCCTCCGGGGGGCGCTGGAATTGGTATGCATGTCATTCCGGTTGAAAAGGCCATACCAACGGAGCAGAAGTCCGTCAGTGTCGAGCATATTTCCCACTGGGTACAGAAGTATAAAGGGAAATATGCGGTGGGCGCCTGTTCCTGCCGCCGTTCCCGCAGAATTCAGGGAGAAGGCTGCGGACACCTGGAAGATGATATGTGCATTGGCGTCGGAGATATGGCCGATTACATTGTAGAGACTGGAAAGGGCCGCTATATTGACGAAGCGGAGGTCATGGAGATCCTGCAGAGGGCGGAGGACAATGGCCTGGTGCACCAGATCACAAATATCGATGGGGAAGATAAGATCTTTGCTATCTGTAACTGCTGTGTCTGTTCCTGTTATGCACTGCGCACCTCTCAGCTGTTTAACACTCCGAATATGTCCCGCTCCGCTTATATAGCCAGGGTGAATACCGATAACTGTGTGGCATGCGGCCAGTGTGTGGAATACTGCCCGTCCGGTGCGGCAAAGCTGGGACAGAAACTCTGTACAAAGAGCGGGCCGGTATCCTATCCGGTGCAGGAACTGCCGGATGCGGTGAAGTGGGGGCCGGAGAAATGGAATGAGAATTACAGGGATGATAACCAGATTAACTGCTATGACACGGGAACAGCACCGTGCAAAACGAATTGTCCGGCTCATATTGCCGTGCAGGGATATATTAATATGGCTTCTCAGGGAAGGTATTTGGATGCACTTAAGCTGATTAAGAAGGAGAACCCATTCCCGGCAGTATGCGGAAGTATCTGCAACCGGCGCTGCGAAGACGCCTGCACCCGCGGGGAAATCGATCAGGCGGTGGCAATCGATGAGGTCAAGAAGTTTATTGCCATGCAGGAGCTGAATGCAGAGTCCCGTTATATTCCGCCGATGGTCAATCAGATCGGGAAGCCATATCCGCAGAAGATTGCGGTTGTAGGCGCCGGACCGGCCGGGATGAGCTGTGCCTTTTTCCTGGCTCAGAAGGGGTATCCGGTGACCATCTTTGAAAAGCACAGACAGCCGGGAGGAATGCTGACTCATGGAATCCCGGGCTTCAGGCTGGAAAAAGAGGTGGTAGATGCGGAGATCTCGGTGCTGCGTGAGATGGGAATCGAGTTTAAATGCGGTATAGAAGTAGGGAAAGATATTACACTGGAAGAGCTGCGGGCACAGGGCTATCAGGCGTTTTACCTTGCAATCGGATGTCAGGGCGGGCGCAGGGCCGGTGTCTCAGGAGAAGAGTTAGAGGGCGTACTGACAGGTGTGGATTTCCTTCACAGGGTCAATACGGATGAGAAGGTAGAGTTGTCCGGGCGGACCGTTGTGGTCGGCGGCGGCAATGTGGCCGTTGATGTGGCGCGGAGTGCAGTGCGTGCAGGAGCATCTATCACGCAGATGTTTTGTCTGGAAGCAAGGGATTCCATGCCTGCCGCTGAAGATGAAGTGGCAGAGGCGCAGGAAGAAGGAATCACGGTAAATTGCGGCTGGGGACCAAAAGAAATACTTGGTGAGAACGGAAAAGTTACCGGAGTGGTCTTCAAAAAATGCGTGGCTGTGACAGATGCAGAAGGTCGTTTTCATCCACAATATGACGAGGATGACTGCATGACGGTAGCATGTGACAATGTGCTGCTGAGTATCGGGCAGAGCATTATCTGGGGAGGCCTTCTGGATGGAACCAAAGTGGAACTGGGACGCGGAGGCGGCGCTGTGGCAGATTCTTTGACCTATCAGACAGCGGAGCCTGATATCTTTGTTGGCGGAGATGTGTATACCGGGCCAAAGTTTGCAATCGATGCGATTGCGGCCGGAAAAGAAGGCGCGGTCTCCATTCACCGTTTTGTACATGACGGACAGAGTCTGACAATCGGCCGAAATCGGCGTGAATTTATAGAACTGGATAAGAAAAACCTGGATATCCCGGAGGAAAGCTATGACCATGCCAGCCGCCAGGCGCCGGGGCATAAGGCCGGAGTTAAAGCGGCATCTACCTTCCGGGATACGCGCCTTGTGTTTACGGAGGAACAGGTAAAAGCAGAGACTGCGAGGTGTCTGGGATGCGGCGCCACGATCGTAGACGAGAACCGGTGCATTGGCTGTGGTGTTTGCACGACAAAATGTGAATTTGATGCGATCCACTTGAGCAGAGAAATTCCCGAGGCAAGCCGGATGATGAAGAGTGAGGATAAGATGAAGGCGATTCTGCCCTACGCGGCGAAAAGGCAGATTAAGATTATCCGCAACAGGAAATAGCAATGGAAAGAAGGGGATGAGATATGCACGAACTGGGGCTTGTCACGCATGTAGTCCGCGCGATCGAGGAGATTGGCAAAGAAGAAAAACTGACGGAGGTAGCTTCGGTGACGCTTGAGATCGGGGAAGTGAGCGGTGTTATTCCGGATTACCTGGAGGACTGTTGGAAATATTTTCGGAAAAGGTCAGAACTTCTGAAGGAAGCGGAACTAAAAATAGAGACCATTCCGGCGGTAACGATCTGCGGGGATTGCCAGAAAACTTTTTCTACACTGGAATATAAAAAACAGTGTCCGCACTGCGGCGGAGAAGATACCTGGCTGACTGCCGGAAATGAATTTAATATAAAGGAGATTACCGCCTGTTAAGGCAATGAGAGGGAAGGAGAGTTCATGATGTTTGTTTTTACAGAAAGTGTGCCCACAATATTGGTTTGGCTCGTATGGATTGGAGTGTTTATATCGCTGTTTGCGGCAAATGAGTTAAGCCGCCGCTTTAAATGGGTAGGGTTCGGATGCTTTGTGATATTGCCGGTGGTGCTGACCGTACTCTGGCTGACGGCGCTCAAAGATACCTCCTATATGGATTGGTTCCATCTGGCAAAGGTATATTCGTCCACAGCAGGATGTATTGGGTTCTGGTGCATACGCCATATAAAGAAACTGCAGCACAATAAGATCGCGCTTTGTTTTCCGCCGTTGATTCTGGCGATCAATATTCTGGAGGCGTGTTCCAGAGATTTTCAGGTCAGCCAGTATGCAACTCCGGTGGTTGAATACATGAATAATCAGGTACAGTATTATGTTGGCGGTTCCTGGAATATCATGAACGGAATAGCGGGTATACTGAATATTATCACAATTTCCGGCTGGTTTGGAATCTGTATCCGCAGGAAAACGGCAAATGATAACAGCCGTGACATGCTCTGGCCGGATATGATGTGGTTCTGGATCGTGGCCTATGATTTATGGAATTTTGCCTATACATACAATTGCCTGCCGACCCATGCATGGTACTGTGGATTTGCGCTGCTGCTGGCGCCCACTGTATGTGCTTTTACACTGGGAAAAGGAGCCTGGCTGCAGCACCGCGCACATACGCTGGCACTGTGGTGTATGTTTGCCCAGACATTTCCGGCGTTCCAGGATGCGAGCAAATGGCTGGTTCATTCCGCATCCAGCAAGGCGATTGCAGATGCGGCGATCCAGGAGGGGATTCTGGCCGCAGACGGTTTTACGGTATTAAAAGATGCGGGGATTTATCAGGTAGCCAGCGCTGCGCCTAATACCACATTTTTATTTGTCATGAGTCTGCTGGCTCTGCTTGCCAATGTGGCAGTATTCGTATATATGCTGTACCGGATTAAGAAGACAAAGAAAAATCCTTATAAAGGAGAGCTGTATTCGGATTTAGCAAAATATAAAGAAGTAAAGGCACTGGCCGAGTAAAAAATGGGTCAGCGAAAGGGAGCACCTGGATGAAGTTTTATTCCAGGTGCTTTTCGTATGTATATTTTTCTGTCAAAAATGTATTTTAATATATAAAAAGGAGGAAAACATATGACAGAAAAAATATCTATTAAAAAAGTAGGGGAATTCGAAAACAACTTAATAATGAATGAAAAATCCTTGGCTACGATTAAAAAATATATCAAGGAAATCCGAAATTTTCTTGATTTTCTGGACGGCGGTGATATTACCAAAACCAGGGTGATGCAATACCGGGCCGCATTGCAGCCGGAGTACAGGGCACAGACCATTAATGTGAAGCTGTCAGCGGTGAATGCTTTTCTGGATTTCATAGGGAGACCGGAATGCCGTGTGAGATTTATAAAAGTACAGAAAAAGTCCTTTGTAGAAGAGGAAAAAGAATTAAGAGAGGAAGAGTATAAAACACTGCTGTTGTCCGCACGTGAAAGGGGCAAAATCCGGCTGTACCATATTCTGCTTACCTTATGTTCAACCGGGATCAGAATCAGTGAGTTGAAGTATATTACCGCAGATGCTGTCCGGCAGGGGCGGGCAGAGATTGATATGAAAGGGAAACACCGGGTGATTCTGCTGCCGAATGAATTGAAAAACAAGCTGAAAGAATATATGGATCAAAAGAATATACGTACAGGAAGTGTGTTTTTAACAAGAAATGGAAAACCTGTCGACCGCTCTAATATTTTTCATGAGATGAAACGCCTGTCGGCCTATGCGGGTGTAAAGCCGAAAAAAGTATATCCCCACAATTTAAGGCATCTGTTTGCCAGAAGTTTTTATGCGGTGGAAAAGAATCTTTCCCATCTCGCTGATATTCTGGGGCATTCTTCTATTGAGACAACAAGGATTTATATTGCTTCCAGTTATAGAAACTTTGACAGGATATTAGACAGCATGCAGTTGATTATATAAAAACCACAGAATCTATATTCTGTGGTAATTCATCCGCAATTAGGAACAGATTTTCTACGATCTGTCAAATGCAATGTGCTTTTTTGAATTAATACAAGCATTTTAGACACACTGAAACAGACCTGTAGTAAATAAATAATCACAGGTCTTGTTGTCGTATATACTACTTTTATCCAAAGCTGTTTTTAATAAGTTTTTTCGAAATTATGTGCGTCTATAGATTATAATTGAATATTCCAGACTTTTCATATATAATAAAACCAACCAAACTTATGTAGACTTTTTTCTTATTTACCACAGAATATAGATTCTGAGGTAAAGGGGAAAGATGAGATGGAGGACCCGGTATGAATAAAAGAACACTGATTGCAGCCCCTCTGAGCATTATTTTTCAGGATCAATCGCTGCTTCTCCTTTTTGAGGATGATCATAAAACGGAAATACAATATGCAGAACTTATCATTGTTTATCTGGCAGCAAAAAATGGGAGTACCGGAGGGATCTGCATGCCCTGTATTACTGAGGTTACGGCGGACATGGACGGATACATTATAATATATGGTGCCGAGATGGACTATGAGCTGCATACATATAAGACAAACAAGACTGCGGGGGAATTGTTTATCGGGATGGCGGAACACGCCGGGCAGGGGCTATTTGGTTATGAACCGTGGATTGAGGAGATACGGCTGGAGTTTTTCGAAGAAGCAGTTCTTTTTCAAAAGTGAGCCTGAGGGTCTGTTTTTTTTCGCGGAATTATTATATAATTCTTCCATAGTATTCGTATAAAAATAACAACAAAATGGAGGAATATGGAATGGAAAATCGATACGGCAATATACCTAAACTGGGTTTTGGGCTGATGCGCCTTCCGATGATTGGTGAGGACGTGGATATGGAACAGACGAAGCAGATGGTGGATATGTTTTTAGAGGCGGGATTTACATATTTTGATACAGCCTATGGATATGTGGACGGCAAGAGTGAAGCAGCAATCAAGGAGGCTCTTGTTGACCGCTATCCAAGAGATCAGTTCCTTTTAGCGACAAAACTTCCGGCCTGGGATGCAAAGGACGCAGACGAGGCAAAGGCAATGTTTGACACCTCTCTGAAGAGAACCGGGGCAGGATATTTCGACTTTTACCTGCTCCACAATCTGGGAGAACATAGATCACAGGCATTTGATGACTTTGGAATCTGGGATTTCCTTGCAGAAAAGAAAGCGCAGGGGCTGATCCGCAATCTCGGATTTTCTTTCCATGATAAAGCAGCTCTGCTGGATGAGATCCTGACCGCACACCCTGAAATGGACTTTGTACAGCTGCAGATTAATTATGCGGACTGGGACAATCCGACCATCGAATCAAGACTGTGCTATGAAACAGCCAGAAAACACGGCAAAGAAATCATCATCATGGAACCGGTAAAAGGCGGTAATCTGTCAGCGCTTCCTGAAAATCTGGAGAACATATTCAAGGCGGTCGATCCCGAAGCGTCAGTATCCTCATGGGCAATCCGCTACGCGGCATCCCTGGAAGGCATCATCACAGTCTTAAGCGGTATGTCCAACATCAGCCAAATGCAGGATAACCTCTCATACATGAAAGAGTTCAGGCCGCTGTCAAATGAAGAAAGAGAAGCAGTACAGAAAGTACAAAAAGGTCTTAGCAAGCTGCCAACCGTCCCCTGTACTGCCTGCGCATACTGCATGAAAGGCTGCCCGGAGAACATCGCCATATACGGAATATTCCAGGCAGTAAACCTATTGAACACCTATGGCAACAAAGAAAGCGCCGGAGGTACATACCAATGGAGCACAGAAGGCCACGGCTGGAATAAAGCATCCGCATGCATCCAATGCGGAAAATGCGAAGAAGTCTGTCCTCAGCACATCCACATAAGAGAGGAATTAAAAAAAGCCTCTGCCATATTTGAGGCATAAAAACATCAGAAGGAAATTATGTTCCGCCCCATCCAATCCCATCCGCCTTTTCTACCAAATTTCCCCTCCGTAAGCGGTTTCTCATCCGCCTGGATGAAGCCCAGCCTGACAGCAGCGGGGAGCGGGACCGGCCCTCAGCCGGGGGACGCTCCCCGCTGTTGTCAGGCGTCCTACACCCCCCGCATGTTAAACCCGCTCACAATAAATCCCATAGCCCTCCATCCGGCATGTGATTTTCTTCCCATTTACGACTACAGCTGCGTTCTGTTCCTGTCCGGAGTTATTGATCACGACAAGCATACTGCTCTCCGGATAATAAGCGCACTCCGTATGCAGGTTATCTGTTACCAGTTCCGGCATAAGCTGCCCGCCTGTTCCGTACAGGATCAGATTCATTAGCAGCCGTGTATTTTCCGGGCAGTGCTCGAAGGATGCCAGATAGATCCCCCTGCCGGAGCCGAATCCGCAGGAAGTCATGGCTGGCATGCCAGCTTCTTCTCTGAGAACGGATGCCTTACCGTCAGTCAGATAAATTCCCTTTCTGGCATGTATATAACTTCCGTCCGGAAAGAGACCTTCCGGTTCTTCTTCTGTAAATGACCATTTGCCATGGCACACTCTGGCCCCCGTGTCTTCATCAACGCCCAGGATATGTGCCATGCGGAAAAAGGTGTCGTACCCGTCCACTGCGGAAGGCTCATTGACTCCGATGAAGGTTCCGCCGTTATAAACCCATTCGGTCAGAATGCTTACGGTATGCTCATCTTTCCAGCAGTCGCCTCCGCTCCATGCGCTTCCGGCATATCCTGCATTGATTACGACATCGATTTCCTCTAGCGCACCGTTTTTCACATCTTCAAAACTGATAAATGAGACATCAAAAGGAAGTCCCGAGAGGCTTTCGTTGATATGGATCAAATCGTGCATATAGGTCTCATGGAAATGTCCGGATAACGTCCAGGAACGCAGTGCACCCCAATAATGAAGTACAGCCACCCTGGGTTTTAATACAGCAGGTTTTCCGTGACTGTGAAGATCTTTGAGCATGCGGAACTCATCTGCGGTGTCGGCAATATACTCCACGAATTCCGGGCTGTTTTCAACCAGATGCAGATAACCTCCAAGTCCGATCCGTTCAATAGGCGATCTTAAAACAGCGCGTCTGACGGCCTGCCAGTATTTCTGTGCTTCTCCTTTCGGATTGCCCCCTTCCAGAAACGTAGGCGAACCGTTTATCCCGGTAGGAAACAGATATGGGTGCAGACGAAGTTCATGGGTTTCCACAGGAACACCGCTGCAGAGACGCGCCTCATAGCCGCTGAAGACACATTTTATCATTCCGTCGAATCCAAATTCTTCAAAACGTCCGTTGTAAGGCTCGATTCCCACCCAGCTGTCGTCGTAAAAGACATAGGCTTTTTTGCCATAGTCATGAACCATGGACACCAGTTTTTTCCCGAATTCGATTACAAAATCATTGATAAAATCCATCCAGTCTCTCTTGGTCTTTCCGGCGGGCATATGCGTGACGTGATATTTCCCCTGATTCACAAAATCTTCCGCGGTCAGACTGTATCCATATGTCTCTGCAAATAGATCCAGCGCTCTGGGGCTGACGGTAAAATCGTAAGATGCCCAGTCGGTAAACAAATTACGGTTTCTTACATCACTGCCCCAGATCCAGACAAAGTTGTAAAACATGGAGGTAAATCTGACAACTGTCGTGGATTGGTGTGTTTCACACCAGTTTTTCATCCACGCAAGCAGATACTCCTGTGCTTCCTCGTAACGGGGGTCAATCTGCATCAAATGTTCCTTTTCCCAATGGTTGGTAGTATGGTTGTACATAGAGATCTCTTCCCAGATACGGTATGCCATAAAGGAGACCGTGTACTTATGCCAGGGAGTAATCCCTTTCAGCCGTACCTGACGGTTTCCGGCAGAGTAATCCCAGTGCGTCTTGTCAACCTCCTGCCCGGTGGTTCTGTCATATATCTGCCAGTATTTAAAGGCATCGGGAGTGTCATTGACGGCAAACTGCTCCTCAAAGAAATCTTTCATCAAATCAATATCCAGCGTATCACTTGCAGCGGTTACCGGTTGTGTGATCAGAAAAGTCTGCTGCAGTTTGTCCATGTTCTTTTTTGCCCAGTCATTATGGTCACGGATGATGCAGATGGTAGAATAGATGCCGTATCCTGCATCCAGAATCTCATCGGAAAGCACCGTTCCATCGCTGTCACGGATAACATCGGCTCCCCATTTCTCTGCCATTTCAAGCGTCAGTTTTTCATATCCGGCTTCCCCGGGAAGGGTAAAGCCCCCTTTTGTTGTGCTCATATCTGGTCTCCTCTCTATCTTTGGATTACGTGTTTTACATGTTTGTAGAATTATTATCCTTCAAATGACCGATACCGTCTAATCACCCAGATAAAAAAAGTGTGCAAAAATGACCATCTATGATAAAATATAAAGCAAACATCCGAAAGTCAGGCATAGCCAGTCTGATGGGAGGCTGATTCACCGGATTCTATTCAGAAATTCAAAAACAGGGAGAGAAGTATATGCGCAAAAATGTTTCAAAAGGAGAATATAAAATAACGGAATTCCGCAGCTATCATCTTCCGGAGTATTTTCCCGTGCTGCTTTTGACAGGGGAGCACTGGAAGATATCGGATATTCCCAGCGGGCGTCTGCATTTTCATAACTGTCTGGAGGTAGGGATCTGCCATTCCGAGAGCGGAAAAATAGAATTCTATGGCGGGGCATTAGAGTTTGAAGCAGGAAACGTGACGTGCATTCCTAAAAATATCCCTCACACTACCTATTCGGACAAGGGCAGAAAAAGCAAATGGTCCTATCTGTTTTTTGATCCCGGCAGGATGTTCGGCGGCTGGATGCCCGGTTCCTGGGAAAATATAAACCTTGTACCAGCAGGAACAAACGGGTATCAATACATATTAAAAAAAGAAGACTCCGAACGAATCTACAGCCTTGCAATGCAGGTGATTTCAGAGATGACCGGGAAAAAGCCAGGCTACCAGCTGAGCACCCGCGGCCTGCTGCTGTCCCTGTATATCGAACTGTATCGGATCCAGAACCTGAAAGCTTCCCGGAATCTTTCCCTAACAGAAGAAGAAAGCAAGTCCAATACCATGGTGCTCTCACCCGCACTCGATTATATAGAACAAAATTACATGGAATCCTTTACGACAGATACTCTTGCCGAACTATGCCACTGGAGCCCCACTCATTTCAGAAGAGTATTCTCCCAGATCATGGGAATGTCCCCCCTGGAATACATCAACCAGGTACGGATTGCAGAAGCATGCAACATGCTGTGTACCACCGAAGACTCCATCCTGAGCATCTCAGAAAACACAGGATTTGGTTCCGTATCCAGCTTCAACCGCAACTTCCAGCAGACCGTAAAAATGTCCCCGAGAGAATACCGCACGCAAATAGCCGACACCCTTTTAAACTACAATGGGTGGATGCAGCCAGAGGCGTGAGGTTGGGGGATCGATCGGCCGCCCCTTCATTTCACTGGGCGCATCTGGTCAGCAGATAAGTTCGTCTGCCGGGGGAGGGGCTGTAACCGAAGCAGCGTATTGATTTTCCGGAATGTTAAAATAGTGAGGGGGGAGATGACAATTCTGTAAGTTGCATTTCAGGGGGGCGGGCAATATAATGAAAGATGTATGGAGATTATTATAGTTATTAGAGGTTAAAAAATAAATAAAGGATGATAAAAATGTATGAAACAGATATTTTTAGTGGAAGATGATAGAGCAATCGCCAAAAATCTTATGCTTTTGCTGCACTCTGAGGGGTTTGCGGTTACGCATGCTTCTACGCAGAATGAAGCCATTGCCATGTTCGCGGAGCATAGATTTGATCTGGCGCTGGTGGATATTTCACTGCCCGATGGTAATGGGTTTACGGTGTGCACGGAGATCAAACAGACGCGGGATATTCCGGTGATTTTTTTGACGGCCTCGGGTGATGAGGCGAGCGTTGTTACGGGGTTGAACATGGGCGCAGATGATTATATCACTAAGCCATTCCGCCCACGGGAATTGATTGCGCGGATCAAGACTGCACTTCGCAGATCGGGGCAGTCGCCGTCGGCTTTGGAAATCTGCGGGCTTTCTGTCGATACGGCAAGCGGTATTGTGAAAAAAAATGGCGTCAGGGTTTTTCTTTCTGCACTTGAATACCACCTTCTGCTGGTTTTTATCAGTAATCCTAATCATATTCTTACGAGGGACAGGCTGCTGGATGAATTATGGGATGCGGCGGGGGAGTTTGTCAACGACAATACGTTGTCCGTGTATATTAAGCGGCTGCGGGAGAAGATCGAGGATGATCCGGCAGACCCGCAGATCATTTTGACGGTTCGTGGAACGGGCTACCGATTGGGGGATGGATATGTTTCGGAATAGGGAGATCCGGCAGTTTGCCATTGCATTCGCTATCATAACCGCTGCCGCTGCGGCAGCGGGATTTTACATGAATCCGGCGGCCGGGGGACTGGCCCTCGTTTGTGCCGCTGCCTTTGGCGCGGCATTTTTTGTATTTACGCGGGCCAGGTACAAAAGGATTGCACAGATTTCAGAGCAAATCAATATTGTGCTTCATAATACGGATCATCTGTTTATCAGTGAAGCTGAAGAAGGGGAACTTTCCATTCTGCAGAGCGAGATAACCAAAATGACACAGCGGATCCGGGAACAGAACGATGCGCTGAAAAAAGAAAAAGGACATCTGGCAGATTCACTGGCCGACATTGCCCATCAGCTCCGCACCCCGCTTACATCCGCAAATCTGATTCTGTCATTGCTGGAGAACAGCCCGGATGAAAACGAACGGAAGCAATTGCTCAGGGAGACGGAGGAATTGTTTGCACAGATGGACTGGCTGCTTAGTTCGCTGCTGAAATTATCCCGTCTGGATGCAGGCGTTGTGATGTTCCAAAACGGGCAGATCGAGGTAGACAGCCTGATTAACACTGCGCTTCGCCCGCTTTATATTCCAATAGAGCTGCACAGCATCGAGCTTAAGATTGACGTACCCAGGGGGACCGTGATTCGGGGCGATGCAGGCTGGCTGTCGGAAGCAATTCAGAATATTCTTAAAAACTGCATCGAGGGTGCAGGAGATCACGGGAAGATTCACATTATGTGTGAGGATACGCCCCTGTTTACCGGTATTACCCTTCATGACAGCGGTACAGGATTTAATAAGGAAGACCTGCCTGTTTTGTTTGAAAGGTTCTATCGGGGGAAAAATACTGGTACGGCTGGTTATGGGATCGGGCTGGCACTCTGCAAGACCATTATCACCCGACAGGGCGGAACCATTACCGCTAAAAATCATCCCCAGGGCGGCGCGGTATTTTCTATCCGTTTTCCAAAGTGACGGATCTCTCACCGGAAAGTCACTGAAATGTAAGCGGGAAGTTCTATTATATGAGTAGAAAAAGGGAAGGAGATTCACATAATGGAATTTTTAAAAGTTGAAAATTTATGTAAGGTTTATGGCGCGGGAGAAAATCAGGTGATCGCGCTGGACCATGTGTCGCTTACCATTGAGAAAGGGGAATTTACTGCAATTATCGGTTCTTCCGGATCTGGCAAATCCACTCTTCTGCATACGATAGCCGGCGTGGATACGCCCACCAGCGGTAAGATCTATCTGGACGGGCAGGATGTCTATGCAGGGAGCAATGAGAAGCTGGCCATCTTCCGCCGCAGGCAGGTCGGATTGATATACCAGTTCAACAATCTCATTCCCACTCTGAATGTTGTAGAAAATATCACACTGCCGATCCTGATGGATAAGCGCAGAGTGAACAAAAAACGTCTGAACGATTTATTAGACCTGCTGGGATTACAGGAGCGAAAGTCCCATCTTCCCAACCAGCTTTCGGGCGGGCAGCAGCAGCGTGTCGCCATCGGACGTGCACTGATGAACGCACCGGCAGTCATGCTGGCGGACGAACCTACAGGTGCTTTGGACAGCCGCAATGGACACGAGATTATCAAATTGCTGAAAGAAAGCAACAGAAAATATGGGCAGACTCTTCTCCTCGTTACCCACGATGAAAATATTGCCCTGCAGGCAGAACGCATTATTACGATCGCAGACGGTAAAGTGGTGCGGGATGAGAGGCAGGTGGGGCGGTCATGAATATTTTCCACAAGGTTGCCCTGCAGGGATTAAAAAAGAGCCGCACGCGGACCTTTGTAACGGTGGTCGGCGTGGCCCTGTCTGCGGCTCTGATCACGGGTGTCGCTACATTTGCCGTTTCCCTGCAGAGTTATATGATTCTTGGGGCTGCTTCAAAGTATGGCGGCTGGCATGTTGAAATCCCGGATGCAGATTCCGCCTATCTACAGTCTCAGGCCGTAGACAGCCGGGTGGCAGGTACGGCTGTCCTGCAGAACATTGGTTATGCCGCGCTGGAAGGGGGCCAGAATCCCGACAAGCCCTATCTTTTTCTTTCTGGATGGAATGAAGAAGCCTTGGAAACTCTGCCACTACAGCTTCTTTCCGGAAGAATGCCCAAGAACAGCAGCGAGGTTCTGATACCGGCGCATATTGCAGCAAACGGCGGGGTGAAAATTCCGGTGGGCAGCACGATCACCCTGCAGGTGGGAAGCCGCATGAAAGACGGCCAGAAGCTCAGCCAGCACGATCCATACTGCGGCGGGGAAGAAACACTGGTTCCGGCACAAGAGAAGACCTATACGGTTGTGGGCATCTGCCAGCGGCCGGCTGCCGAGGAGTTTGCCGCGCCGGGATACACTTTAATTACAACGGAGGATGCAGCCGCAGCGGACAGTCTTTCCGTATTTGTTACGCTAAAGAATCCCTATAAAGTTCATTCCTATACAGACGGTATCCCGGATAATTACAGCTATGTTCTGAACGATGACGTACTGCGGTTTATGGGTCTGTCAGGGGAAAAATTGCTTACAGTCCTTTTATACTCGGTTGGAGGAATCTTAATTGCCCTGGTAATGCTCGGCTCAGTATTCCTGATCTACAATTCATTCAACATCTCATTGAATGAGCGCACGCACCAGTTTGGAATCCTCATGTCGGTGGGCGCAACACAAAGGCAGCTGCGCAATTCGGTCATGTTTGAGGGAATATGCATCGGTGCTGTGGGCATACCGCTGGGGATTTTAATTGGGATTCCAAGTATCCGGCTGGTGCTTTCCCTTGTGGCAAAGAATTTTGCAAATATGATGTATGATAATGTGCCGCTGACCTTGAAAGTGTCGGTTCCTGCTCTTTTAGCCGGGGTTGTTGTCAGCTTGATTACCATTTTAATATCGGCCTATATTCCGGCAAAGAAGGCTGCAGGGACCCCTGTGATGGAATGTATCCGCCAGACCAACGAGGTCAGGGTGGAAGCCAGGGCGCTCAGAACCTCAAAGCTCACGGAACGCCTTTACGGTCTGGAGGGGATGCTTGCGTTAAAGAACTTCAAAAGAAACAAGCGGCGTTACCGCAGCATAATCCTGTCGCTTACGTTAAGCGTGGTGCTGACCGTGACGGCAAGTTCTTTCGGTACCTATCTGAACCAGATAGCAGAGAATTCTGCTGTGGCAGTTGAAGACTATGACATTTGTTTCTATACACGGGACATGGAAGAAGACGAGCTCCTCCGGCTTTATGAAGATATGAAAAATGCCAGCGGAGTAAAAGAAAGTTCTTATCAGGCGCTTTCGACCTATTCCTGCGTACTTAATACGAAAGATCTGACCAGACATTTTCTGGATGAATTCGGGGAACTTATTGGTTATGACGGGACGAATGAAACGGTTGAAGCGCCGCTGGATATCCAGTTTGTAGAGGATGGGGTCTATCAGGACCTGCTCAAAGGCCTGGAGCTTTCCGAAACGGAATATAGCGGGCTGGAAGACAATATGATCGTGACAGGAATACTGCCGGAACATTATTATATGCAGGAAGAGCCCATGGAATTTACGCTGCGTTCCGATTCAGGAGATCAAACCAAAACAATCCGTGCGTCCTTTGTAGATGCCTATCCGGATCTGCTGCCCGCAGAGCCGGGAGACTGGCGCGGATACACGCTTATGGTGATCGCTCCATACCAGGCAAAACCTCAGTTTGACGCTCTGGGGGCGTCTTCAAAGCCTGTAAAACTGGGGATGACTTTCAAGTCAGACAATCCGGGACGGTCCACGTCCGAGATGCAGGCGATGATTGACGGAGCCGGCATAACCGCTGACTATACCCTGTATAATGTGTATGGAATTCTTGATCAGAACCGAAATATGACGTTCATTGTCAACTTGTTTGCGATTGTTTTCATAACCATGATTTCGCTCATAGCGGTTGCGAATGTTTTCAACACGATCTCCACGAACATCAAGCTGCGCAGGCGGGAGTTTGCCATGCTCCGTTCGGTGGGGATGTCCGACCGGGATTTTAATAAGATGATGCGTTTTGAGTGTTCTCTTTACGGAGTGCGGACAATGCTTTGGGGGCTGCCCCTCGCAGGGATTCTATCCTGTCTGATTTATGTGGGTATGAACGCCGGGGGCGGAGAGATGAAATTTGTGTTCCCATGGTGCAGTATGGGAGCCAGTATACTTGGTGTGTTCCTGGTAGTCTTTATTACCATGGTATATGCCGCAGGAAAGATCAAAAAGGAGAATATCATCGACGCTCTGCGGGATGAGATGGATTGATATAAAACAACAAAACGGCTGGTTAATTCAGAAATAGTTGTATCATGCAACCTTAAAGTCACAACGGGAAGTTGTGGCTTTTTTATTGGCTGATAAAATAAAGACAGAAAATGAAACATGAATGGAGGTACTAAAATGGAACAATCTAAATTTAGGAAAAATGAAAGAATACAAAAATTGTGGGAGAGAAGCACCGGTTTATCAAAAAGCGGGAGAAGGAATGTATATGTGGATAACGCAGAATTTCTTGTGTACCACTGGTCCGGGCACAGTGCGGGATTCTCACCGGCAACCGGAGAGCTGGCGCTTTCCGATGACGAGAGAATCAATCTGGGGGACCACAACTGCCGGGTGGATGTGGGCACTCCGTTTCCGTATCTGGACGAGATGCCGTCCAGAGTGAAGGGCTTCGAATACTCTGCAACTAACTGGGCGGAGGATTATGCTTTTTTTTTGGACCATAGTCCTGCAGAAATTTATCCAAATGAGACGATTGTGGGAGAATTCCACTGGCAGCTGGATGAGGCCAGAAAGTTTGTGTATCCGGATGAAGTGGCAGAGCTGGGATTTGACCTGCGCCAGATGGGCGCCGGAGGAACAAGCCTGGCACATACCTGCCCGGATCTTAACATCGGCCTAAAGAAGGGATGGACCGGACTGCTGAAAGATGTGACGGAAAGCAAAGAAAAATGGAAACGGTATGGAAACAAAAAGAGGCGCGCCTATCTGGAGGCACAGGAACAAGTGGTACAGGCAATCATACGCTATACTATGCGGCATTCCCTGCGTGCTGCGGAACTTGCAGGGGCGGAGGGCGACCCGGAACAAAAGAAGAGGTATCAGAAAATTGCTGCCAATATGAAACAGCTGGCAGAGGGGGCGCCTGAGAGTTTTGAGCAGGCAGTACAGTGGATCCAGTTATTCCAGGTTGTAGAGAGGATAAACGGCCATGGCAACGGATATGGAAGGCTGGACCAGATGCTGATCAGATTTTATAGAAAGGATCTGGAAGAAGGGAAAATCACAAGGGAGGAAGCCAGAGATATCCTGGCAGAACTGTACCTGAAATACGGCGGGAATTATTTCTCCTTCGGCGGAAGAGACCGGGAAGGCCGGGACGCCACCAATGAAATCAGCTGGATCGGACTGGAGGCCTACGATATGATAGGCGGCTATAATCATCTGGGTGTGATGTGGCATGAAGATATGGATCCGGACTACTACAGCTATGCATGTGACGTGGTGACAAGACACGGCTGCGGGGTTCCTACTCTGGTCAACTATGATGTAATGCGGGATTCCGAGCTGTACAGTGGTTACAGCGAAGACGATGCCTGGAATGTGTCGTACAGCGGCTGTCAGTGGTACTGCGCGGTGGGAGCCGAGTACAGCGACCATGACCTGAACTCTTTTGTTCTGCCGGCCCCCATGCAGAGAGCCATGAAGCTGGCAGAAGAACAGAATGCAGAAACTTTTGAGGAGTTTTGGGATTTATATACCCGGGAAGTAAAGCGGACGGCAGAAGCATTTACCGAATTTAAGAACTGTGTGTATAAGTGGCAGGACCGGGTATGGCCGGAAATGGTCACTACCCTCTGCATGAAAGACACCATTGAAAAAGGGCTGGATGTTACGTCAATAGGCGGGCCTCATAATGCATTTACTTCTGTTAATGTTCTGGGAGTGCCCAATGTGGTGGATTCTCTGTACGCCATAAAGAAAGTGGTGTTCGAGGAAAAGAAATATACGATGGCCCAGCTGAATAAGGCTGTTCAGAACAACTGGAAAGATCACGAAATCATGCGCCAGATCATGCTGAACCAGGAGAAATTCGGGAACGACCGGGACGGTGTGGACGAGATGTACGTAAGAGTAGCGGAAAATATCCACGATACGCTGGAGGAACAGCGCAATATCAAAGGCTTCAACTTCCGGGCCTCTTTATTCCAATATATGGGGCATACCTATGCCGGTCCTATACTGGGCGCGACGCCGGACGGCAGGTTTGCCGAGGAACCGATCGCGCATGGGTGCAATCCTATGCATGGAAGAAACCATGAGGGGATCACTGCAACCGCAAAGTCCTTACTGAAGGTGCCTTTCAGAGAGTACCAGGGCGGTTCGCTGCAGATCGAACTGCAGCCGAAATTCTTTGACGGAAAGGAAAACAAAGGCGCATATATCGAAAACTTTTCTAAGGCATACATGAAGAAGGGCGGCATTCAGATTAACTTTAATGTAATCGATCTGAAAAAGCTTAAGAGGGCGGTAGACGATATCGAGAACCCGGAATATGCGGACATTGTCGTAAAGGTCACCGGGTACAGCGCTCATTTTGTGGTTATGGATCACGAGTTCAGAAAAGAATTTGTGAACAGAGTAAATTATACAAGTGTTTAGCGGGGAAGAAAGATGGAAAAGGGACTGGTTTTTGACATACACAGAGGAACAACCCACGATGGGCCTGGTATGCGCACCACTGTGTTTTTGAAGGGGTGCCCCCTGCACTGCAGGTGGTGCCAGAATCCGGAAAGTATCAGTCCGGACAGGGAGCTGCAGTGGGATGCAAAAAAATGTATCGGCTGTATGAGCTGCGCCGCCCACTGTACGGGAAATGCGCTGGCTGCGGAGACCGGTGGGATACGGATCGACAGAACAGCCTGCAGACAATGTTTCACCTGTGCTGACCAGTGCCCGGCAAAAGCGATGGGCACGGTGGGAGAATACTGGGAAACAGCCCGGCTTGTGAAAGAGGCATGTAAAGACGATATGTTTTTTGACGATTTTTCAGGAGGGGTGACCGTGTCGGGCGGCGAACCTGTGCTCCAGCACCGGTTTCTGGCTGAATTTCTGGAGGCGCTGAAGCGTCAGGGTGTGGATACCGCACTGGATACATCTGGTTTCGGTAAGAAAGAGGTTTACGAGGAGATATATCCATATGTGGATACATTTCTCTATGATATCAAATTCATGGATGAAAAACTGCATAGAGAATATACGGGCGTCAGCAACAAGATCATATTGGATAACCTGAAGTTCATAGCCGGTAAAATTCGGAAAAAGAGGGACACAAGGCTGTGGATCAGGACGCCGTTAATTCCGGGGGCGACAGCAGCAAAAGAAAATATAGAGGAAATCGGCCTGTTTGTTCGGAAAGAACTGGCGGATGTGACAGAACGCTGGGAATTATGTGCATTTAATAATGTGTGTAAAGAGAAATATGCTAAGATTGGACAGGAATGGGATTATGACACAACTGAACTGATGGAAGAAAAAGAGGTGCAGAAACTGGCGGAGGCAGCCGGGAAATATGCAGATGGGTATCTTGTAGTCTCAGGGCTGACCAGAAAACAGGGGGCTGCATCAGCAGTCCCCAATGGAGAATAATACAATGTTCATGTAGTCTCTTAGGTTGGGGATTTCCAGCGTGAGCCGGAGGCTTCGGTGGGAAAGGAATCTAAATAAAAGGAAAATGAATTGACAAACGTTCGCTGCCGGAGTACCATAGTATAAAACACAGATCAGGGAGGTTGCGGAGATGCCTGGTATGAGAGATGTGGCAAAGGCTGCCGGCGTATCTTTATCTACGGTTTCAGCGGTCTTAAGTGACAGCGGAAAATATGTGAGTGAAGAGATCCGGAGCAGGGTGCTTGAAACAGCTGGTGAGCTGGGGTATCAGCTTCCGGAAAGGCAGAAAAAAAGAGATAAGATTATTGCGGTTGTTCTTCCGAATATTGCAAGCACATTTTTTTCTAATCTCCTGAACGGAATCGAAGACACGGTGGCAGAAGAGGGATATGTCCTGGTAGTTGGCAACTCGGATTTCGATTTTAATAAGGAAAAAAGGTTCATCAAAACGATCCGGAAGCAGGCGCTGTGCGGAATTCTTATTGATACTGTCTGCCCGGCTACAGAAGAAAAGGAATATTTCAGTTTTATAAAACAGACGTTTCTGGAACGGAGGATCCCGGTTGTAACTCTGGAGAGAAAACTGGAGGAAACGGGGTTCGGAAGTGTGTATGTAAATCATGAGAAGAATGCATATATGGCGACCCGGGAACTGTTGGAAAACGGACACCGGCGTGTCGCCCACATATCAGGCAAGATGTCTAATCCTCTTACAATATGCAGGGTCCAGGGATACAAGAGAGCTTTGGCAGAATTCGGCGTGCCCTATTCGGTGGATCTGATTGCAGAGGGCGATTTTACGCCAAACAGTGGATATATGATGGCGAAGGAGCTGATGATCAGGAACCGGGGCCTGACTGCTATATTTGCAGCGAACGACCAGATGGCGATAGGAGCAATTAAGGCGGTCCGGTCGGAGGGGCGGACGATTCCGGATGAGTTTGCTGTGACCGGGATTGATAATCTGAGCGTATCGTCAATGATAGAGCCGTCTTTGACAACGGTTAATGTTCCCACGTATCAAATGGGCCGTATGGCGGTAAAAATGCTGGCAGACCCGGATATAAAAGAAAAAAGCGTAGAACTGCCCTGTAATCTGATTGTTCGAAGATCTACGAATAAACTGGCAGCGAGCGAGTGGGAATTATTCGGATGGTAAGTGCCGGCATCGATAACCAGAGCGAACAAAACGAAGAATGTTTTCTGGCGTTCGCTCCTTTTTTGTGCTAAAACACGATGAATTGCGTCATAAAATGTGTATTAAGCCGAAAATATTATTTTGAATTGACGAACGTTTTCTGGCGTGATAGTCTAAACTCATCTAGTATAAACCAGCAAGGCATTTAGTGTGGCTTATACTAGTACCTCGTAAAGAGTTTTCGATAAAATGAGTAAGGAGGCTATTATGGACAAAAAAGGTCTGACAGAAAAAGCTTTGTCAAAGGGAAAAGGAGTGCTCCGCCTGGCGCCGGCCTGGGTACCCAGAGCATTCTGCCGTCCGGGGAAGAGAATTAAACTGCACCCCGATGATTACTATATATTGGGCACGCGGGGCGGAATTGATGAACGGTGGTTTTCTTCCACGACATGGGCGGAAAATGGGCCGGGAACTCCGGAGGATGAAGGGTTAAGCTATATTATAGCTGACGAAGAGGGGAACGAGCGGATTCTCCTGCGGGACGCAGTTGAACTGTCAGGCGCAGAGCTGATCGGAGAGAAGCTGTGGAATAAGTACCATCGATGGGCTATGTTTTCTAAATTCTTTGACAATGCCGGGCCTCTGCCTCATCATATCCATCACCGCCAGGCACACGCAGAAAGAGTGGGGGCAGACGGTAAACCCGAAATGTACTTTTTCCCATCCCAGCTGAATAACCATGGAGGAGAGTTCCCCTTCACATTTTTCGGATTTAATCCGGAAACCACGAAAGAGGAGGTCTTGGAAAGCCTCAGAAACTTTAAGAAGGGTGATAACAACATTCTCGGCCTCTCCAGAGCATATAAGCTGGAACACGATACCGGTTTCCATGTAGACCCGGGAGTTATGCATGCACCGGGCTCACTGTGTACATATGAACCACAGTTTGCATCAGATGTCTATGCCATGTATCAGTCCGTACTGCTGAACGGACAGGTGGTAGGCGAAGACCTGCTCTGGAAGAACTGTCCGGAAGAAGAAAAGGGGAATTATGAGTATCTTCTGGATGTCATTGACTGGGAAAAGAATATCGACCCTGATTTTCATAAGCATAATTATATGAGGCCCAAACCAGTACGTCCTATGGAAGAAATGCTGCAGGATGGATATATAGAGGAGTGGATCTGCTATAAATGTGACTGTGTCAGCGCAAAACGTTTGACAGTACTGCCCGGGCGTACAGTCTTCATAAAAGACAGCGCACCATACGGCCTGATCTGCCTGGAAGGGCATGGAACATTTGGCGTGTGGGAGATAGAATCCCCCGCGTTGATCCGCTATGGTCAGCTTACCCACGATGAGTACTTTGTGACCGAAAAGGCAGCAAAAGAAGGCGTAAAGATCGTAAACCCATCAGAAACAGACCCAATTGTTATACTGAAACACTTTTCAGACAATCCTGATCTGATTCTGGATTAAGCTGTACCACCAAGCGAATCCATACACTGTCCACATCAAGGAGCCTTCCCAGCTGACGACCGTTACTACCGATTGGATGCAACCAGTGAAAGGAAGGGATCTCCTTCTGCCCATCCCTACCCGGAAAAGAAAATCTGCTTGGGCTTTAGGAAAGCAGCTCCGCCGCTGATCTCTCCAAAGTTTCCCTGGCGGCCCTGATTTCTCCGGCCTGCTGATCGGTAATTTTTTCAATGGTTGTCTTTCCAAGCAGTTTCTGAAGAGTATTCAGATCAGCTTTGATCTGTTTGTACTCGGTCTTCTCCATATCTTTTTTAGAATCTTTCAGGCTTTGGCTTACCTGGAATGCAAGCTTTTCCGCTTCGTTACGGATATCAATGTTTTCCTGCCGTTTGTTGTCCTGGCTCTCATAAAATCTGGCGTCGGCCATGGCCTTCTGTATCTCAGCCTCGGACAGATTAGAGCTGGACGTGATTGTAATCTGCTGTTGTTTGCCGGTACCCAGGTCTTTAGCAGACACATTGACGATTCCATTTGCATCAATATCAAAGGTGACTTCGATCTGCGGAACCCCGGCAGGGGCACGCTTGATTCCGGATAGTTTAAAATTACCGAGCAGCTTATTGTCGCGTGTAAATTTACGCTCACCCTGATAGATTTTAACATCTACAGAAGTCTGAAAGTTGGCGGCGGTTGTATAAATGTTGCTTTTCCTAGTGGGAATAGCTGAATTCTTAGGAATCAGTACATTAGCCACGCCTCCTACTGTTTCAATGGAAAGCGAGAGCGGTGTGACATCCATGAGAATGATTTCCGAAGCGGAAGAGCCTTCTACCAGTGCCGCCCCTCCGCTGAGCTTTTCTGCCTGGACTGCCGCTCCCAGGGCAACGCATTCGTCCGGGTTCAGGGACTTCGAGGGCTCAATGCCTGTCAGCTGCTTTACTTTATTCTGGACTGCGGGAATCCGTGTGGAGCCTCCCACCATAATGACCTTACTAAGGTCGGCTGCACGAATGCCGGCATCTTTCAGTGCGGTATTCACCGGGCCTGCTGTTCGCTCCACGAGATCACTGGTCAGTTCCTCAAACTGTGCGCGGGTGATGGTCATCTGCAGATGTTTTGGCTCGCCCTTCTTATCTGTTGTGATAAATGGCAGATTGATATCAGTCTGTGCTGCAGAAGAAAGGCTGATCTTTGCCCTGGCGGATTCCTCGCGGACTCGTTGAAGCGCCGAAAAGTCCTTTTCCAGATTAATCCGCTCCTGCTTTTTATAGGTCTTAACGATATAGTCCGTCAGGCGCTGGTCAAAATCATCACCGCCCAGGTGATTATCCCCATTGGTGGAAAGCACCTCGATGACCTGGTTCCCGATTTCGATAATAGACACATCAAACGTTCCGCCGCCGAAATCATATATCATAATCTTCTGAGGCTCCCCGTTATCAAGCCCATAGGCAAGGGCAGCAGAGGTTGGTTCATTGATAATCCGCAGTACGTTCAGGCCCGCGATCCTTCCCGCATCCTTGGTTGCCTGGCGCTGGGAATCACTGAAATAGGCAGGCACCGTAATGACCGCATCCGTAACGGGCTGGCCGAGATATTGCTCTGCGTCTTTTTTTAGCTTCATTAATATGATGGAGGAGATCTCCTGAGGGGAATAATCTTTTCCGTCAATGCGGGCGCGGTAGTCCGTGCCCATGTGGCGTTTGATGGAAGAAATGGTTCTTGTGGGATTCAGTGCGTACTGCCTTTTGGCGCTTTCTCCGATAAGGCGTTCGCCGTCATTCTTAAAAGCGACGATGGACGGAGTGGTCCGCATACCTTCCGCATTGGCGATCACCACGGGCTTGCCGCCTTCGATTGCTGCAACACAGCTGTTCGTAGTTCCTAAATCAATACCGATTGCTCTGGACATAGTAAATCCTTCCTTTTCTCTATGGTTGTTTTTGAGTATAGCGGCAAAATATGTCGGGAATGTGATTGGTTCCTAAAAAAAGAGTAAAATGTGAAGGGAAATGTGAACTAGAGACGGCTTGCCAGATGGGGCGGCCGGTGATATGCTTATATTTAGAAGTTGGATGTAGTTGATGCATTAGGGCGGAAGGGCATTGAAAAGATGTATGAGCTGGCGGATATCTACCATAGTGATAATATTGAGGATGTAAGTGATCAGTTTATTGCGGCAGCGGGTATATTAAAGGGGACATTTGACAATGTGGGAGAATGCGGATATTCTATTCCATCTCATTGGGATATAGGTAAAGTATATAAACGTCTGATACTTGGGATTGCAAAGGAGAAGAAGGTATCTGTCATAGATGCATTATTTTTAGCGTACCATTCATTTGTAAGCGGGAAAATTGACGATTATAACAGTAGTTTTTACTATGAAAATCCCCAGAATATCCTTCAGGCGTTTCTGGACGGAAAGATCGAATAGCTGACTCCTTATTCTGCTGTTATGCCGCAGACTCGCTGAGTGAGTATGTACTGAATTACAAGACTATTAGGAAATGAGGATGATACAAATGAAAGACAAAGTTACAACACTGGCGGAGATTAAGGAGTATATTCAGGAGTTTTCAAACGCCCGGGGCTGGCGTAAAGACCAGAATGCTAAGGATCTTGTGATGGCTCTCACCGTTGAGGCAGCAGAACTTGCGGAAATATTTATGTGGCTTCATTCTGATGAAGCGGACAGTGTAAAGGAAGATCCCAGGGAATTTGAACATCTGCAGGAAGAGATCTCCGATGTCTTCTGGTATCTCTGCCGGATATGTAAACACTTTGACATCGATCTGGCACGGGCGGTGGAAGATAAGGCGGAAAAGAACGCAAAGAAATATCCGGCCGCGGAAAATAGAATTTCAGCTAATCCATAATCAAAGAGCAATATGCTCTCCCTTAACTTAGTTTTCTACAGTCTGAGGCAGGAGGCATCAGTCCCCTGCCTGTAATACCAAAATTCTGCTTAATAAATATTAGAGAAACGATGGCGCCGGAAATAGGTAGGCGTGCATCCCGTATACTTTCTAAACACCGAAGAAAAATGATTACTTGAGGAAAAGTTCAACTGGTAGGCCACATCTGTCACCGTATTCTTCGGATCCTTCAATAATATTTTGGCGGTATCAATCTTCAAAGAGATGATATATGAATGGGGCGTAATGCCAAGTTCTTCTTTAAATTTTGTTTTAAACCGTGACGACGATAAACCGCAGTTCTCAGCCAGCATATCTATGCTCAAATCCTCCATAAGATGGATGTGGATGTAATTAATTGCCTCCTGAATATCCGCACTGTAAAGGTCTTTTGTCAATTCAATATCAGCTGTACATATATTGTTCGCAACAAATTGCAGAAAAAAACTATACCCCAGTATCTGCTGTGATATTTCTTTCGATCCCAGCAGATGAAATGCCCGGTTAAGTACCTGCAGGTCTTTTGTATTCGCCTTTTTGGTCCGATGCTTGTAATTGAGAAGCCGGCGGAACAGGTATTCACTGTATGGCGTTGTAAGGCCGAGAAAGTTCTGCGATGCGGACATGTCAAACTGAAACCAGATAAATTCACATACGTCCTGTGAGTTCTCGCCGCTCCCGTGATTTTCGTATGGATAGGTCATGAAAATATCATTGCCGTACAGCATATATCTTTTGCCGTCTGCCATGTACTGCTGTTTGCCATTCATAATAACTACAAATTCCATATTACAGTGGTAGTGCATGTCCAGTTTGGCGCTGGCAGCCTGAAAATGTGCATGTCCAATCATATGGAGCGCTGGGATATTCAGTTGTTCTCTTGTAAGGATTTTGCATTCGTCTGTCCAGATCGGTACGTTGTCAGGAATATGAAGCACGATGTCCACCTCCTCTTAAGTATATATGGAATCATTTGCCCTAATAGTTATGAATCTATTTACGTCTGAATTATATATATAAGAATATCACCGGTTCTGCAATCTGACAAGTCCACTTGGTTCCCATGTATAAAATAGTACTATGGATTATTTTTAATGAACAGCTGAAATGCAGACGGTATAATAGGATAAAAATAGTTGTTAAGGAGATTATGCGATGACTTCAAGAGAGCTTGTATACAGGACACTGGAATTTCGGAACACGGATGGACGGGTTCCCAGGCAGATGTGGCTGCTGCCATGGGCAGAAATGAATTATGGATCAATGGTGGATAAGATCAGGAGGGAATATGAGGACGATATTGTTACGGCGCCCTGTATTCTGCAGAAGAAGACGATTGCAAAAGGAGAGCCGTATAAAATAGGCGAGTACACAGACGAATGGGGCTGCAGGTTCAATAATATCCATGAAGGGATCATCGGGGAGGTAAAAGAGCCTCTGGTCCGTGATGAAGAATGGGAGGATGCTGACCAGGTACATATCCCTTTGGAGTGGCTGGAGTTTGATACGGAAGCGGTGAATGAATTCTGCCGCAATACGGATAAATTCGTACTTTCAGGGTGCTGCCCCAGGCCTTTTGAGCAGCTGCAGTTCATTCGTACAACGGAAGAACTGTACATGGACCTGATGGATCCTCCTGCTAATATGCTGGATTTTTTGCAGAAAATGCACAGTTTTTATTGTGAACTGGTAGAAAAATGGGCAAAGACAGACATTGATGCAATCTCATTTATGGACGACTGGGGAAGCCAGCAGAGTCTGCTGATTAATCCGAAGTTGTGGGACAAAATTTTCCGTCCAATGTATAGAGACTATATCGCAATTGCTAAAAAATATGGAAAGAAAACATTTATGCATTCCGATGGCAATACGCTGGATATTTATCCCAGAATGATTGAACTGGGGCTTGATGCATTTAATACACAGATATTCTGTATTGGTCTGGAACAGCTGGAAAAATATAAGGGAAAGATTACATTCTGGGGAGAGATTGACAGACAGCATCTTCTGCCCGACGGCAGCACAGAGGATATAGAAAATGCGGTCAAAGCAGTATACGAAAAGCTATGGTCAGACGGCGGGTGTATCGCACAGTGTGAATTCGGTCCGGGAGCAAAACCGGATAATGTGTACACGGTGTTCAGAACATGGGATGAAGTAAAACGGTGAAGAGGCTGTGTACCGAAGCAGTATAAACAGGCATGTCAGAAGTCATGGATTTCTGACATGCCCATTTATTTATAAATGTTCGGATTTCTCTCTTTTCGCTGCGTTTTCTATTCTATAAAATAAAGGAAGAGGATATATTTGTTTTTCAAATCCTGAGAGCATACCGCAGTTCATGGCCTTAGGAATAAAACTACTATACCAGTACATCGTAAAATAACTGGCAGCTTATGCAGGAAACGGAGAAGCGGAGATATGAAGAAAAAGCAGAATTTTCAATGGAACAAAATGATAATGGGCGTGTGCTATTATCCCGAGCACTGGGATAAAGCGCTGTGGGAAGCGGATTTGACACGGATGCTGGATATCGGAATTACAGTGATTCGTATTGCGGAGTTTGCGTGGAATAAATTTGAACCGGAGGAAGGCAGCTTTACGTTTTCATTTTTTGATGATTTTTTAGAGCTGTGCCAGCAGAAGGGAATGAAAGTCATATTCGGAACCCCCACAGCAACGCCGCCGGCATGGCTGACGGAAAAATATCCGGAAGTGCTGAACAGCAGTATGGAGGGCGTTTTGTACCGCCATGGCGGCAGAAGGCATTATAATTATAATGCGCCGGTGTACAGGGAACTGTCAGCAAGAGTGGTAACGGAAATTGCCGCACATTATGGCGGGCATCCGGCGATTGTGGGATGGCAGATTGACAATGAGCTGAACTGTGAGATTTCCGAATTCTATTCCGATGCGGATTCTGAGGCATTCCGCGTATTTCTGAAGGAGAAATATAAGACGCTGGATGCTTTGAATGAAGCATGGGGAACTGTATTCTGGAATCAGACCTATACTCAATGGGAACAGATTTATGTGCCGCGGCCGACACTGAGCAGAGCCGTGAACCCACATATGCATCTGGATTATTACCGGTTTATTTCCTACAGTACACTTTCCTACTGCAGCATGCAGGCGGAGATCATCCGTAAGTATAAAAAGCCGGAAGATTTTGTGATGACGAACGGAATGTTCGACCATGTGGATAACCATCGGATGATGGAAGAATGCCTGGATGTATATATGTATGATTCGTACCCCAGTTTTGCCTATGGATTGGACCGGGAACCTCTGAAATCATAGGATCTGAATGACAGGAAGTGGTCGAAGCATCTGACAGAAGTGCGGTCAATCTGCCCGCATTTTGGAATCATGGAGCAGCAGGCTGGGGCCAACGGCTGGACAACCAGAATGGAAGGGCCGGCTCCGCGTCCGGGGCAGCTGACGCTCTGGGCAATGCAGAGTGTGGCACATGGCGCAGATTTTATATCATTTTTTCGTTGGCGTACCTGCACGTTTGGAACCGAAATGTACTGGCACGGAATCTTAGATCATGATAACAGAGATAATCGGAAGCTGGCGGAAGTGAAGGACTTTTATCAAAAACTTCGGACACTGGAACCTCTGTGCGGAGCGGACTATGCGGCGGTTTTTGCAGTCTTAAAAGGTTTCGATAATGTACTGGATGCAGAAGTGGATGCATGGCATCAAAGAATTAGTAAGTATAGTGAGAATGAGATTTTTGCTGCGGCGGAAAAGTCCCATACCCCTTATGATGTGGTTTATCTGCAGCGCGGCAGCGAACTGGATGAGTTGAAAAGGTATCCGGTTGTATTCTATCCGCATCCGGTTATCGTGAATAAGGAGCGCATGGAATTACTGAAGCTTTATGTGGAACAGGGCGGCACGCTGATTATTGGCTGCATGGCCGGATATAAGGATATGAACGGAAAATGTGTGATGCAGCCGTTGCCGGGGCTTCTGGCGGAATTGACAGGATCTGATGTAAAAGAATATACCTTTGCAAGTCCAGCAGAGGATCCGGTATATGCAGATTGGAATGGGCGTGAGATGGAAATGCCGGTTTTCAATGATATCATGGAACCTGCCGGCGGGGAGGTGCTTGCTGTTTATAAAAACAGCTATTATGCGGGGAAAGCGGCTTTCGTTGAACATCATGTGGGAAGCGGAAAAGTATTGCACCTTGGAAGTGCATTTTCACGGGGAAATGTAAAAATGCTGCTGGAATATACGAATGTCTTGGAACCATTTGCGGAACTGATAAACGCAGGGGATGATGTGGAGATTATCATGCGCAGGAAGGATGGCAGAAGCTTCCTGTTTGTTTTGAACTTTTGCGCAGGGGGAGCTGTGGTTGAACTAAAGCATAAGATGCCGCTATTGTATACGGGAGAATGGCAGGAGGGAAGGCAGGTTATTCCGGCTTTTGGGACGGCGGTTTATGAGGTGGTGTAGGGGGGCGTTGCGCCCCAGGCCTCAGCGCAGCCCAATGGAGCGCAAATATGAATATATACGGAAAAAGTTTGAAGATTCATAAAGCTTTTTACAGTTTACACGTATTCCATATGCGGGACAGAACAAAAGCCGCCTGTTCAAATGTATACCGGTTCTGAATATTGTCAGTAGGGAGAGCTGCGCCAATCAGGCGCGGCTTTTCCTGCTTTTTTCGATACTCTTTTACACTGCACCCAAGGTTTTTCATGAACATCTGATTGAGGTACCTGCTGCTGGAGAATCCTGTCTCAAGGCAGACGTCCAGTATTGGCAGATCGGACTTGGAGATCAACTGGAAGGCGTGCTCGAACCGGATATTATACAGATATTCCTGAAAGGAAATCCCCAGCATCTGCGTGATGAAATGCGAAGCATGATAGGTGGTGATATTCTCAAGGGCGGCGATATCCTGCAGAGCAATATGTTCCATGTAGTGTTCTGAGATGTAGTCTGTAATCCGGTTCAGGCGTCTGGAGTTGTTTTTTGCGGTGGCGGATTCTTTTTCACTCGCAATTGTATAATTCGTGCTTGTCAGCAGCCGGTAAATGGCGTCCAGAAGCAGGCTGGAGCACTTGATGGCATTGTGGGCGGAAGAAGAAAAGTAGGAAGCGGCACAGGAAAGTAAAGTCTGGTACAGAACGTCATGCAGTTCACCGCTTCGAATAATATTGCTATCAAAACGAAGGAAACCGAGCTGATAATCAATTCTGCGGTAAAAGTCGGGATGAATCTGAAACGCCAGTATTTGGTTCTGGCTGCCATTATTATAAAAAGAATGGATCTGATACCTGTTGATAAGATAGATATCCCCGGCATGCAGTTCATGCTGTTTAAACTCTGTGAAAAGTGTAAGGCTCCCATCCAGAAGAATGCCGATTTCCAGGTCTCCGTGCCCGTGAGGACTGCGGGCAGTCATTTCTACCAGAAAGATTTCCAGATAGTTCATCATTGTATGCTGTACAATTTCAAATTCTTCTTTTTTTACCATGTCTTGATTCTCCCTGAAATAATCTTTATTCCTGCGGGCTATGGTAACAGCGCAGAAACGTCTGAACTGGTTGCAGTGAGGGTCCGATACCCCGCTGCTCACTGCGTGGGTTCTGGCTTTATGATACACTACGTGAAAACAATAAACAACAAAAAAAATCGCAACATAGTCATTTTTCTGCCTGCTGTTTCTGATATAACTAAGATACAGCAGTTAAGGGCGTGCGGTATTCCCGTAAAAAGCGCTAATAATAGCGCTAAAGCCAATTTTTTATGAAAGCGAGGAAAAATTATTATGACAAAATTCAAATTTTCAGTCGGTCCCTGGAATGTACATACAGGAGCAGATTCTTATGGCCCGGCAACAAGAAGGGACATTCCGACAGAGGAGAAGTACAAAAAGTTTGCAGAACTGGGATTTTCCGCGGTGCAGTTCCACGATGACGATGCAGTGCCGAACATCAATGATTACACGGAAGAGGAAATCAAAGAGAAGGCGCGCGAACTGAAGAAAACACTGGACAAATATGATCTAAAGGCAGAGTTTGTCGCGCCGCGCCTCTGGATGGATGATCACACACAGGACGGCGGATTCATGAGCACATCTGAAAAAGACAGAGAGTATGCGATGTGGAGGGCTTACCGCTCGATAGATATTGCAAACGAACTTGGGTGTGACATGATTGTACTCTGGCTTGCAAGAGAGGGAACGCTGTGTGCAGAGTCGAAATCTCCGGTCTGGGCAACAAAGATGCTGGTTGAGGCAATTAATAAGATGCTGGAATATGACCCGAAGATCCGTGTCTGCATCGAGCCGAAGCCAAATGAGCCGATTGACAGAAGCATCTGTGGAACAATGGGACATGTCATGGCTGTTTCTGCGGCTACGATAGACCCGGCGCGTGTGGGCGGCAACCTGGAGAGTGCACACGCAATTCTGGCTGGGCTGGATCCGGCTAATGAGATTGGATTTGCGATGGCAATGGGAAAACTGATGACCGTGCATCTGAATGACCAGAACGGAATCCGTTATGATCAGGACAAATCATTTGGCGTCGAGAATCTGCGCGCAGCATTCAATCAGGTCAAGGTCCTGAAGGAAAATGGCTATGGGGAGAACGGAGAGTATGTCGGTCTCGATGTTAAGGCCATGAGGACGACAAAGGATGAGGACAGCTATAAGCATCTGGAAAACAGCCTGAAGATATTTAAGGCTCTGGAAGAAAAGGCGGATAAGTTCGATTATG
This sequence comes from Eubacterium sp. BIOML-A2, assembly GCF_009680135.1. Taxonomy (NCBI): domain Bacteria; kingdom Bacillati; phylum Bacillota; class Clostridia; order Eubacteriales; family Eubacteriaceae; genus Eubacterium; species Eubacterium sp. BIOML-A2. Next base: position 55,036 of record NZ_WKZK01000006.1, on the reverse strand, counting down.
ATTTTCAGAAAAAATGTGTTGAAAACAGAGATTTTGAGGCGCTGGAAATGTATGTGATGAATCTTCTGATGGGAATCGAATAAGTTTTGACACGGAAAACAGGGAGATCAAAAGGTCTCCCATTTTCCGTATTAGAAAAAAAGACAGGAGGCAGCTATGAAGAAAAAAGTAATCGCAGCCGGACATATTTGTCTGGATATTACGCCGGTATTTCCTGACAAAAAGGTAAAGCAGCTAAGCGAGACGCTCTCTCCGGGCAGGCTGATACAGATGAGGCAGGCGGACGTACACACTGGCGGAGCCGTAGCCAACACCGGACTGGCAATGAAGATACTCGGTGCGGATGTTACTTTGATGGGGAAGATCGGAAAAGATGCATTTGGCGATATGGTTTATAATATTTTAAAGAAGCATGATGCAGAGGCGGGAATGATTTTATCGGAAAAGGAATCCACATCCTATACTGTGATCCTGGCAATTCCGGGGATTGACCGCATCTTTCTGCACAATTCAGGGGCAAACCATTCCTTCCGGGCATCAGACATTCCTCAGAAAGCGCTGGAGGAAGCAGCGTTGTTTCATTTCGGATATCCTCCGCTGATGAGATCTATGTATGAAAATGACGGGGCGGAATTGGTGGAAATCATGAAACGTGCAAAAGCGGCTGGTGCAGCAACTTCCCTTGATATGGCGGCTGTAGATCCTTATGCAGAAGCCGGCAGGGCTGACTGGGAGAAGATTCTGGAAAGTGTCATGCCTTATGTGGACTTTTTTGTGCCCAGCGTGGAAGAACTTTGTTTTATGCTGGATAAGAAGCGTTACGAACAATGGCAGGAAAGGGCTTCGGGTAAGGACATCACAGAGGTCCTGGACATCGAAAAAGATATAAAGCCCCTGGGAAGACAATGCATGGAATTCGGCGCCAAAGTCCTTCTGATCAAATGCGGTGCGCCCGGGATGTATTATAAAACCGCGGGCCGGAGGGCACTCATGAATATAGGAAACAGAGTGGGGCTGGATTTAAACAGCTGGGCAGACAAAGAAGGGTTTGAAAAGAGTTATGTGCCGGAGCGTATCCTTTCCGGTACCGGAGCCGGGGATACGAGCATCGCTGCATTTTTGACTGCCATGCTGGAAGGATATCCTCTGGAGAAAACACTGCAGCTGTCGGCGGCAACCGGTGCTTCCTGCGTGGCGGCCTATGATGCTTTGAGCGGACTGCAGACTTTTGAGGAACTGGAACAGAAAATAAATGCCGGATGGAACAAAATCGGGTCATAAAATGATCACATAAAAATCAGGGAGGCGGAATATGTTAGTAAATTTAAATGAAGTATTGATTCCTGCGAAAAAAAATCATTATGCAGTAGGACTTTTCAATGCGGTAAATCTGGAACTTGCAAGAGGAATTATAAGTGCAGCGGAAAGTACGGCTTCGCCTGTAATCATGGGCACTGCGGAAGTACTGTTTCCATACGGACCGCTGGAGGAGGTGTCATATTACCTGATTCCTATGGCGAAGAAGGCAAATGTGCCGGTTGTCATCCATTTGGATCACGGCCTTCATAAGGAAACTTGCCTGAAAGCACTTGAATTAGGGTTTTCTTCCATTATGTATGACTGTTCTACAGATCCCTATGAGGAGAATGTAAAAAAAGTAAGGGAAATGGCAGATATCGCCCATTCTTACGGCGCTACAATCGAAGGGGAGCTTGGACACGTAGGAGATAATGAAGGATCTGCAGAAGGAAATTCTCATATGACAGATCCGAAGCAGTTTTATACGGAACCGAAGATGGCGAAGGATTATGTGGAAAAGACAAAAGTAGATGCATTGGCGATCGCGGTAGGAAATGCACATGGAGCATACAAGCTGCCGCCAAAATTAGATTTTGAGAGAATCAGGACTATTGCAAACACCGTGGATGTCCCTCTTGTACTGCATGGTGGCTCCGGCCTTACGGACTCTGATTTCAAACAGGCTGTTTCGGAGGGCATCAGCAAGGTGAATATTTTTACGGATATCAATATCGCTGCGGTAGAGGCGGAATTTAAAAAATTCAGTGATATGAATAAAGGGATTATTGACCTGATTCCTGCAGCCGTGGAGGCGGTTAAGCAGGAATCAATGAAAAAGATGAAGCTGTTTGGCAGTGAAAGGAAAGCCGCGAATACATGTTATAACGAGAAAATGGACGTGGACCGTCTGGTACAGGCTGTTGTTGAGGAGGTAAAACGGAGTTTAGTCGGCAGGCTTTAGTCCTGTCGACGGACACGGCCGCAAAATGAAGGGTTTGCGGCGATCCCTTCATTTTGCGGCCCCATCCGTCGACAGCACTAAAGCCTGCCGACTAAACTCCGATTTTATGGAGCTTTAGGGCGATTTGCAGAATAAGCCGGTTTTCGGATTTGTCAATATCGAAATCTAACAGCGAGTTCAGCTTGTTTATTCGTTTATAAAGAGTATTGCGGTGTATATAAAGCCTGTCGGAGGTTTGGGAAATGCTGAAATCGCAGTCAACCAGCATTTCAAGAGTTTTAAGAAGCACAGTATTATTTTCAAGGTCATATTTTTGGATGCGTTCTATTGTATTTTTATAAATTTTAGATAAGGTTGGATGGCCTGAAATTTCATATAGCAGGTGGTAAATCATGAAGTTTTCATAGAAGTATATGCCGTCCTGCTGTGCATGGAGTTTTTTACCTATTTTTAAGGCGAACAGGGCCTCCTCATACGCAAAATTCAAATGTTTCAGCGTGTGGCAAGTTTTGCCGACGCCAACTGAAAAGTGCTCTGCCGGGAACCTTTTTTTGAGATCACCCACGAGCTTTTGGAAGCAAGGTTCATATATTTTTTGTATATTCTGAGAATTCTTCGGCTCAATGATTAAAATGATTTGATATCCATGCTTTTGGCAAATGTAATGGAAGGTATATATTTGCAGAGAGGATATGATTTTTTCCTTAAAAATGTGAAATTCTCCAGATGTTTTAATTGTTGTGTCAATGACGCAGACAAAGCGGGAGACCTGAAAATCTACATTCAGATAGGAAGCATCTTCTTTTAATCTGAGTTCATTTCCGGTGTATGTTCCATCCAGAATATTTAAGAAAAAGTCATCTGCGGATTTATAGTATCTTGCAGATTTGTTTAAGTTAGTCAATAAATATATACAGGCAGTTGGAAGAATTTCATTAATAAGGATTTCATTGATCGGAGTTAACGACTGTCCGTATCCCATACGTATGCAGAGAAAAGCCAACACTTCTGTCAGACTTTCTACTTTAAATATTGCATAGGAAGCCGTATCTGATGAAATCTCAAAAGGGCGGTCCGCTGCATATATCTGTGAGAGGCTTTCACGGATGCTTTTTTTCAGTAAGGCGTCGTCTACACGGTCAGTATTATTGATAAGGCTTAAATTATTTTCCCAGTATAAGAATATTTCCTGGTTCGTATAGTCTTCAATCAGCCTGATGAAAGAAGTGATGTTAATATGATGCTTTTTTAATAAGCTTAGTTCTTCGTGAAGTTTTCTGACTATATAGTACTGATAACTATCCTCGCCTTTTAATTTATTAAGAATGGGAAGCACCATACTGTTGTAGGTAAAGGCGAGAGGAATGCTGATAATGGGGAAATTGTGCTCATTTGCATAAGCGATTATTTTCTCAGGGAGACTGTCAATATATTTTCCGATTTTAATGCCCAGGGCAGCAGCTTTACGTGATATCAGGAGCTGAATCATATTTTCTATAGAAACTTCGTTTGTCATAAGAGAATAGCCGGTTGTAATAACGAAGTTATCTGGATTAATCCAATAGATACCGTCTGGTACTTCCATAATAACAACATCCGTTATCTCATTATCCAGCCCTCCAACTCCGGTCAGAAGCCGGAATTCTTTAAATACTTCCGCATTTAAATCAAATAAATCACGCACTTTCATACTTCCTGCACCTCCTTGAATATTATGATATTTAGAACATTTTATCAGGAATAAGCGAATAATTCAAATCTAAATCTGTTATGATGTATGATTTGTATATTTATATACTATATTTGTGTACACATTTACACCTTAGTTATAGTTTTGTTCATGATATAATAAACACATAATAAAAAGAAAAACAAAATAAAGAGAAAGGAGTTGCGAAAATGGGAGAAGTTATCCAAAAGGAAAGCGCCGCTCAAGAACGAATCCCTGATGAACAACGGCAAGGGTTATCAGGACCTCTTTTTGCGATGCTGGGTATGAATGTAGCGGTTTCTACACTTATGGTGGGAGGGGGATTAATTGAGAAGCTAACGCTAAAAGAATCGATATTCGTCATTATTATAGGAAACTTAATATTGGTTACTATTTTTTACATTCAGGGTCTTATCGGAATGAGAGAGGGGCTGACTACCTATAAACTGACGGAGATGGCATTTGGAAAGTATGCAAACAAATTTCTAGTATCGGGGGCCATGTGTATTTCACTGTTCGGATGGTTTGGCATTCAGACAAGCCTGGCAGCTTTATCAATCCAAAAAATTTTTCCTCAGTTTAGTAACTACAAGTTAATCGTAATTATTGTTGGCGTATTAATGACAATTTTTGCTGCAAAGGGATTCCATTCAATTAAGTGGGTCAATTATATTTTAATACCTCCGATATTGATACTTGTTGTCTGGGGGCTGATAAAGACATCCAATACATATGGCCTTGCCAACATTTGGAGTTATGTTCCGAAAGAACATATGGGGATTATGAGCGGTTTAAATATGGTTGTCGGGCTTATCATGTGCGGAGCAATTATTTCGAGTGACTATACCAGATTTTGCAAGAAAAAGAAAAGCCATATTGCAATTATCAGTATAATTGGAATCGGGGGAATTTCAGCAATTCAAGAGACCGGAACGGCTATTATTGCAATGACTGCGCCGTCATATAATATTGTTGATGTTCTGTTTAATCTGGGATTTAACTGGGTTGCATTTGTGATCTTGATAGGCGCCGCCTGGTCAACCAACTTAACCGGCGCATATTCTGGCGGACTGGCGCTGAATAATATTTTCCCAAAACAAAAAAGAAGTACGCTAACCTTTGTGGCGGGTATGATAGGGACGGTTCTTGCTATGTTAAATGTGATCCAATATTTTCAGAGTTTTCTTAATCTGATCAGCGTGATTTATGGTCCGATTGCGGGAATACTCTGGGTCGAATATTATCTTATACATAAAAAGGAATATGTAGTTGAAAGCAATTTTAATGTTGCAGGAATTGTGTGCTGTGTGATTGGGGCAGTGACATGCTATATCACTTCATTTGTCGTTGTGGTAGGAGTTTCTGCTGTCAACGGCCTTGTTATGGCAGGGGCGACTTATTACGGATACCGTGTCTGGGCAAAAGGAAAAGAGAGGGTTACAGAGCAGGAGCACAATGATCAAAAGAGTCATTCGTAACATCCAAATAATAAACTGGTTTAAAAGCAGGAAGGAGATTTGCTGTGCAGGATAAGAAAATCAAATTAGCCATGGTGCAGATGGGAGCGGCAGAGGGGAATGCGGAGTATAACATGAATAAAATCCGTTCCATTATCCGGGCCCAAAAGGGAAAGGGTACTGACATTATTTGTTTTCCGGAACTTTGTGTAAGAGGGTATGATTTTGAAAAAACAAGGACTGTGCCGATAGACGAGAAAGCATTTTTTGCTGATCTGGCGATAGAAAATGAATTGGCAATTGTTGCCGGGATTGCAGACAAACGAGAGGAACAGTATTTTGACACGGCGTGTTTTTGGGATGAAAATGGGAAAATGCTGCATTACTTTGACAAAATACATCTTTGGGGGGAGGAAAGGGAATTTTTTGAACCGGGTTCCGCAATAGAGGTCTTTACGTATAAGGGCTGGGAGATTGGCCTGCTCGTGTGCGGAGATCTGGGGTTCCCGGAACTGAGCAGGATACTGGCTGTGAAAGGCGCCCAGCTGCTTATTTATCCAAGTGCATGGCCGCATCCGTATCAGGAATTCTGGTCAACTATGCTTGCGTCAAGAGCGGCAGAAAACCAACTATATGTAGCGGGAGTGAATAGAGCAAAATATGAAAGTGAACGCTGCGGATTTTCAACAATTGTGGATCCATCGGGACGGGTCATGCGCTGCATTGGCAATGACGAGGATGGGATAATGGAAATAGAACTTACCAGGAGTACTGTACAACAAAGGCGGGAAGAAATACCTTATCTTAAGTATAGGATGCCCGGGCTGTATGGCGATATCTGCAAAGTATTTTAAATGTCAGAATGAGAATTGCCCGGTGTGAGTGCCGGTTGTGTTTGGATTTACTATGAGAGAGTAGGTGTTATTATGAAAATAGGAGCAGTAACAATTGGACAATCTCCAAGAACTGACGTTATGGCGGACATGAAGGCGATTCTGGGAGAAGAGGTTGAAGTTTTAGAAGCAGGGGCACTGGACGGGATTTCAATGGAAGAAATCAAACAAATGGAACCGGCGAAGGGCGATTATGTGCTTGTTTCCCGCCTTCAAAACGGTGAATTTGCAAAATTTGGTGAAAGCTTCATTCTTAGCCGGCTGCAGGACTGTATTACCCGGCTGGAGCATAATGGGGCAGAAGTGATTATGTTTTTATGTGCCGGTTCATTTCCGGATATTTTTAAGGCGAATGTGCCGTTGATTTATCCGTCCAAAATTCTGAATGGGATCGCAAAAGCAGTTAGTAAGCGGTCTAATATGATATTAATTACGCCTGATGCGCAACAGATACAGCAGGCATATGATCAATGGGGACCCATTATGGATCAGGTCGCTCCAATAGCTGCGAACCCTTATGGAAGCAGGGAAGAATTGGTTGAGGCAGCGCAAAAGGCAAAGGAAATTGATTCGGATTTAATCGTGATGGACTGTATTGGATATACGGAAGAGGCGAAGAAGCTTGTAAGAAAGATTTCAGGAAAGCCTGTGATTCTGTGCAGAACCATGCTGGCACGTGCTGTCAGTGAATGGTTAGACGTATAGGCGAAGGGGAACATTCTCGTGTTTAAGGAATAAAAAAGGATGGGATCTTATGTTTGAGGTCGGTTTAATCAGGGTGGTAACCTTAGAAAATGACGAAAAGTTACAAAGCCACGGGAGGGTCATAGAAACATTCTTCCCGGGAATAAAGGTGGAAAGTAAATGTATTCAGGGATTTGAAAAAGGTCTGCCTACGAAACAGCTGGTCCAAAAAGCGCTGCCGCAGATTTTAGCACTCGCTAAGGGGTTTGCAAATAAAGATTTGATTGTTGTCAGCTGTGCCGATGACCCGGGAGTAGATGAAATACGCCGGATGTTTCCGGAAAAACCGGTTCTTGGGGCAGGGGAATGTACGGCTGCATTGGCATCTTTGTATGGAAAAAAGATCGCGCTTTTGGGCGTAACATCTTATATTCCGAAAGCTTTTGGAAAGATGCTGGGGGACAAGATAATAGAGATGGCAATGCCGGACGGCGTACAGAATACATTGGACCTACGAAAAGAAGAAGGACGCAAAAATTGTTACAGAAAGGCTTTGGAATTGAAGGAAAAGGGGGCGGATATAATAGTATTGGCCTGCACGGGACTCGGAATGGACGGAATAGACCGCGAAATAGAAAGCCGTACAGGGATTCATGTCATAAATCCGGTGCTGGCAGAGGGACTATTTATTTTTTATGAAAGTTTAAGGTGCAGGGGATAAAATATAGGGATGCCTGGGTTTGGGACACCTCTTGCCTGCTTTGGGCCATGTTCTTTTAAGAAAGAACATGGCCCAAATTTGTTGGAATGTAGAGGAGTTCAGGGCGCTGAAGCAAATAAATTTAAAATACAGACAAGAAAGTGCTGGGGAATTCCTTGTCAGATATTATGATTTGTTTTACAATGGTAAAATAGACAAAAAACACAGATAGAAACAGAGTGGAAGATATATCGGAGGAACGGCGATGCAGGTGACAATTAAGGATATTGCACGCGAGTGCGGCGTCTCGGTGGCAACGGTGTCTATGGCACTGTCTTCAAAGAAAACGAGGGTGTCGGAGAAGACAAAAGCAAAAGTAATAGAAGTTGCAAGAAAGTATAATTATCAGCCGAATAATGCAGCGGTAAGCCTTGTGAATAAAAAGAGTAAGCTGATAGGGATTGTCTTTAATGACTTGCGGAATACCCATATTTCATCGCTTTTCATGGAGATTAACAATGTGTTTGAAAAAAGAGGCTACTCTCTTGTCTGCCATATTATCGAAGATGACGGAGCGGTGGAGTATGATCTGATTCGGAACGTGGGTGCGGGAAATATCAGTGCCTTGATCTGGGCGAAATCGCTTGAGAAATATACGGATGAAGAAAAAAAGAAACTGAATGATGCCATGCTGCAGTTAGATGTTCCGGTAATGACTATGGATAATTACGGATTTGCCTGTGAGGGGACGGATGTAGTGTTTGATTACCGTCAGGGCGGATATATTGCGACGAAGCATCTCATAGATTACGGACACAGAAGGATCGGTTGTGTGGCGGGGAAAAAGAACTATCAGGTGACACAGGAGCGTTTGGAAGGATATAAAATGGCGCTTGAGGAAGCTGGAATTTCTTACGATGAAGAACTGGTTGTCTATGGGGATTATACAATGAATAGCGGATACATGTTATTTCCTTATATTATGGGAAAAAAGGTGACGGCTATTTTCTCTATGAATGACGAGATGGCATTTGGTATTTATCGTGCGGCCAGAATGTACGGGGTTGGTATCCCGGAGGATGTTTCTGTGGTCGGTTTCGACAACGTTCCGTTCGCGGATGTGATGCAGGTGCCGCTGACAACAATAGGGATTCCGGTAGAGGAAATGGGAAAGTATATAGGGGAACGCACCATGGAGCTGATCGAGTGCACAGAAAAAAAAGGAAGGGATGTGAGAGAGTATAAACCACAACTTTTGCTTCGGGGCAGTACAAAGAAAATTTAAAATGGTTTTAGGTAAGAGTCGGTGAAACCGGCTCTTTTATTCTGTAAAATAATACCATTTCTGTCTGTATATTTTTAACAGTGTTGAAACGTTTAGACATATTTGTTGAAACGTTTAGACAAGTGATAATATACAAAATAAACAAAAATAATCCTAATTAATTGAATAAATACGATAAATATGATATAATTCTAACGTACAAAAAAGGAAAAAGAATAATAAGTGTTAAAACGTTTAGACAAGGAGGGCGGAACATTTTGGTGAGGCGTACAATTGTGGAACTAAAAAACATACGCAAAGAGTTTCCGGGTGTAGTCGCATTGGATCAGGTCAATATGAAGATACGTGCGTCCACAGTCCATGCACTGGTCGGTGAAAACGGGGCCGGCAAGTCAACACTGATGAAGATATTGTCGGGAACTTATACCGGTTATGGCGGAACAATCTTTTGTGAAGGAACAGCGATTCATATGAAGTCAGAGAAGGATGCCTATGCACATGGAATTTCTATTGTCGCACAGGAATTGAACTATGTACCTGAGCTGACAATATCAGAGAACTTGTTTTTAGGGAGAGAGCAGAAAAAAGGGAAATTATTTTTGGACAAAAAGGAGAGAAAGAAGCAAACAAAGGAATTATTAAAAATAATGAATCTGGATTATGAGCCCGATGAAAAAATGGGAAATCTGAATGTGGCTCAGTGCCAAATGATTGAAATTCTAAAAGCTATTTCGAGAAACAGTAAAGTTATTATTATGGACGAGCCGACATCATCTCTGACAAGTGCGGAGACCGGCATTCTTTTTAAGACAGTATGCAAACTGAAAGAGACCGGGATTGCATTCGTTTTTATCTCTCACAGGCTGGAAGAAGTGTTCGCACTCTGCGATGAATATACGGTTTTACGCGACGGAAAGTGGATTGCATCGGGGGAAATAAAAGACACTACGGAAGAGCAGCTTATTTCTATGATGGTCGGGAGGGATATCGAAGATATCTATCCGCCAATTTCAGAACATCAGGATCGAGTTGTGCTTGAAGTAAAGAATTTGACGAATGAAGGGGTATTTCGAGACATTTCGTTTCGTGTTCATGAAGGAGAGATTTTCGGCCTTGCAGGTATGGTAGGCGCAGGGAGAAGTGAGATTGTTCAGACGATATTCGGATTGGACCATCTGGAAAAAGGAGCGATCCTGATGGAGGGAAAAGAGGTAAAGATACGCTCAGTCAAAAATGCAATACGGCACGGGATTGCAATGGTGACGGAGGACAGAAGGACTTACGGATTTGTAGGTGTGAGACCGATAGAAGACAATATCAAACTTCCGAATGGGGATTTATTTGCGAGATTAGGCTTCTGGAATGCGAAGCAGGTAAAGAAAAAGGGAAATGCTATTTGTTCCGAACTTTCAGTGAAAGCACCGGGTATGAGTACACTGGCAGAGAATTTAAGCGGCGGAAACCAGCAGAAGGTAGTATTGGCAAAATGGCTTGTGCGGGATATTAAGCTTCTTATTTTAGATGAGCCGACAAGAGGGATTGATGTAGGCGCAAAGGAAGAAATCTATTCCCTCATTACAGAGTTTGCGAGGCAGGGTATGGCAATTATACTCATCTCCTCAGATATGCCGGAAGTGCTTTCCATGAGCCATAGAGTAGGAGTGGTCGGTGACGGGAAATTGTTAAAAATATTAGAGCGTGAGGATCTGGTTCAGGATAAAATTATGAAAATAATTGTGGAGGCGAAAGATGAAAAATAAAACGAGATTATCATCGGGAGAGATATACAGAAAATACGGAATCGTACTTATCATGATTTTTTTATTTATTGCATCGGCAGTCATTAATCATAACTTTTTAAAACCCCAGAATTTGATTAACATATTAAAACAGATTTCTGTGGTTACCATTATTGCCTGCGGCGAGACGATGCTGATCGTATCCGGAATGATTGACTTGTCAGCGGGGTTTTTGTGTACAACCTCAGCGTGTATTTCGGCGGGGATCCTTGCAGGAACGGGAAATCTGCCGCTGGCGATATTGGCGGGGATCGCAATCGGATGTCTTTGCGGCTGGGTGAACGGATTTTTAATTACCCACTATAAACTGCAGCCATTTATTGCGACTCTGGCAATGACCTATGTACTTCAGGGAATTGTTCAGATATATACAAACGGGCAGACAATCGGCGGCGTGCAGAAAGCGAGACCGCTGGGATATGGTGCAGTCCTCGGAATACCGGTTCCGGTTATCATTATGCTTGTTATGGTAGCAGCCATAGCGATATTGATGAAAAAGACAACATTCGGAACTTATATCTATGCTATCGGAGGAAGTGAGAAGGCGGCAATTGCCTCGGGCATTAATACGAAGCGCATAAAGAGGCTGATATTTACACTGAGCGGTGCGCTGACAGGACTGGCAGGTGTAGTGCTGATGGCGCGTTTGATGGCGGGAATGCCTTCTGTGGGAGAAGGGTATGAATTTGACGCCATTACTGCGGTGATTGTGGGCGGGACTAGCTTCTTAGGAGGAATCGGAACGGTAACAGGAGCCTTAATCGGTTCGATCATCGTAGGATTGATCAACAACATACTGAATCTGCTGCATGTATCTACCCAGTACCAGTTGATTGTGAAGGGGTTGTTAATTGCGGTGGCAGTAATTATTGATATTAAGACAAAAGAAAATAAAAAAAGTAAATAAATAAAAATGAAGGAGGAAAAAACAATGAAGAAAAAATTAGCAGTGATGGTGGCGGGAATGATGGTATGTATGACGGTAATGACAGGATGCGGTACGGACAAGACAGGTGATACGGGTAATACAGGAAAGAAAAGTGAAGAGTACTTAGTAGGATTTGCAAACAACAGTGATACGTACAATTATTGTGCAAAATTCAGAACGTATTTAAAAGAGATGACAGAGGCGAAAGGTATTGATATTACGGTCACAGATGCAGGTGGGGATACAAATGTACAGAACGGACAGATTGATGATTTTATTGTACAGAACGTAAATGTAGTGTCAGCTATCAGCAACGATCTGGACGGTTCTATACCGGCACTTGAAGCGGCGAAAAGCGCAGGACTTCCTTACATCTCATTTTTGACTACGGTTTCGGGCGGGGATGACTATGACGGATATATTTATGTTGGTTCTCCGAATTATGACGCGGGAAAAGCACAGGGTGAATACCTTCGAGAGGTATTTCCGGAAGGAGCATCTATCTTATACTTCACAGGAGCACCAAACGACCAGCAGTATATTGACCGTAAACAGGGTCTGGAAGATGCTCTGAAAGGCAGTAATATTACAATTTTAGGTGAATATAACGTGGAAAACGCAAAAGATCTCGGAATGAGTACGGCGGATGACTGTCTGTTGTCATATGACAGTTTTGACGCAATTGTATGCCAGAATGACGATGCGGCATTGGGAGTTGTTGAGGCATTGAAATCTGCGGGAAAACAGGACAGCATTCAGGTGCTCGGTGTGGACGGAAGTGATGACGCACTGGAATCTATTAAAAACGGAGAAATGACGATGACTTCTCTGCAGGATGCAAAAGCACAGGCAGAAGCGGGTGCTCAGATTTTCGAGGACCTGAAAAACGGGACAGATCCGGCAGATATCGAGGATGTCAGCATTCCGTTTAAAATCGTCACAGCAGAAAATGTGGACGAGTATCTGAAATAATCCGATAAAGCAGTCCATTCAGAAAGACAGCGCAAGAAAGAAGGTAAAAGGAGATGGCGAATTACAAAGACAGCAGCCTTCCGGTGGAGGAAAGGCTTAAGGACCTAATGCAGAGAATGACATTTGAGGAGAAAATCGATCAGATTACATGTCTTGTGACAATCACGGAGGAGATTCCTGATTTTAAGGAATATGTACCAAACGGAATAGGGAATGTTGGCGCATTTACTGTGGCAGACAGTGTAGAAGAAATTGTGAAGTACGCGGACAAATTACAGAGATATCTGGTAAATGAGACAAGGCTCGGAATTCCAGCACTGATTCATTGTGAAGCGTGTGCGGGGGCACAGTATACGGAGGCTGATGTATTTCCTAGTGCAATCGCTCAGGCGTCTACGTTTGACCCGGCGATTGTGGAGCAGATGGCGGATATCATACGCCGCCAGATGCTATATGTGGGATTTCGACAGGCACTCTCTCCTGTGATGGACGTGGACAGGGATCCGAGGTGGGGAAGAATGACAGAGACATACGGAGAAGATGCGGCTCTTGTATCGGCGATGTCGAGTGCCTTTGTCAGAGGGATTCAGTCAGAGGATATGAAAAAAGGTATTTTGGCAACGGCAAAACATTTTGCTGGGCATGGCGTCACAGAGGGTGGAATCAATATGGGGCGCAATCTTGTTTCGGAGAGAGATCTTCTGGAAATTCACTGCAAACCTTTCCAGTGTGCAATAACGGAAGCCAATTTGAAGAGTGTTATGAATTCATATGGTTCCATCGATGGGGAACCGGTTGTGGGATCGAAAAAGATGCTTACAGAAATACTGAGAAATGCGCTTGGTTTCCGTGGATTTGTTGTCTCTGACTATCTCTCAGTGGACCGTCTGGTAGACCCATTTTCGGTGGCCGCCACATTTGAAGAGGCCGGAATTCAGGCAATTGAGGCCGGGCTGGATGTAGAGTATCCGAGACCGAAAGGGTTCCATTACTGCATGAAAGAAGCGGTAAATGACGGGCGACTGAGCATATCTGTGATCGATCAGGCGGTGGAGAGAGTTCTGAGAATGAAGTTTGAAATGGGTATTTTTGAAAACCCTTATCCGGATTTAAGAAAACTAAAAAAGACATTACATTTAGAAGAAACAGAGCGGCTGAATGAGAAGATAGCGGAGGAAAGTTTTATTTTATTGAAAAATGAGAACAAAGTTCTTCCACTGTCAAAACAGATAAAAAAACTTGCGGTAGTTGGTCCTCATGCGGACAACATCCGTAGCTTGTTCGGGACATTTTCTTATCCTGCAGTAATCGATATGACGATGTCCAGAGAGGAAGATGGGCAGGACTTTGAGGAACCGGGAGTCATTATCTATGATATTGATCAGGATTATATAGGACAGGTTCGTGATACCTCACCCAGGGTAAATAAGCGGATACAGAAAGATTTTCCGAAAGCAAAAACACTTTATCAAAAATTAAAAGAATATCTTCCTAACACAGAGGTGGTATTTGCAAAGGGGATAAACTGTGCAGGAACTGAACTTGGCGGAATGGAAGAGGCAGTGCGTGCTGCGGCCGATTCCGATGTAGTCTTGCTGACGCTCGGAGGTAAAAATGGCTGGGGAAGTACTTCCACGGTTGGGGAGGGCGTGGATGCTACCGACATTGACCTGCCGGGAGCACAGGAAGAATTTGCGAGAAAAATTTACGGATTACATAAGAAAACAGTCGTACTTCATTATGACGGACGTCCCCTGTCAAACGAGTTTACCGCGTCACATTTCAATGCTATCGTGGAAGTATGGCAGCCGGGAGAAATGGGAAGCAGCGCTCTGTGCAGATTGCTTTTCGGCGAGGTGAATCCGTCTGGGCGTCTTCCGGTCACTGTGGCAAGAAATGCAGGACAGCTTCCGATTTACTATGGCCTTCCGAGAGGAAGCGGCTATGTTGCAGCTGGGCACACCGGAATGATTCGGAATAAAAACGGATATATCAATGATACGGCAGAGCCTCTCTATTATTTCGGACATGGGTTGAGCTACACTTCTTTTGAGTATTCTGATATGAAAATCGAGGAAAAGGTCGTTAGTGCGTCGTCTGTCATCAAGGTGGAAGCACGGATTAAAAATACAGGTGGCTGTGACGGAACAGAAGTTGTCCAGATGTATTTTACAGATGCCGTATCGCAGATGGTGCGTCCGACAATGGAACTGGCCGGATTCGTGAGAGTGGAATTGAAAAAGGGCGAAGAAAAGAAAGTGCGGTTTGAGATGAAGGTGTCTCAGTTTGCCTTCTTGGACCGTGACATGCAATGGTTTGTGGAAAAGGGGAATTACATCATTTCGCTTGGAGCGTCCTGCAGGGATATCCGTCTACAGGAGCAGCTGCAGGTAGCTGACAGTGCAGTAATCGACGGTAGAACGAGAGGATTTTATGCAAAGGCGGAAGTAGTACAGAACATTAGCAGGAGGAGTAAGCCATGAAATTTACAGAGGGATTCTGGGAAAAGAGCGAGGCTGCTCACGCATGTTATGCGGTACAGGCGTACGAAGTGGAAGAAATAGAAAACGGCATGAGGGTGATTGCTCCGTTCCGGACCATCTGCAGCCGCGCAGGCGCATTGGACGTCGGAACGCTGACGTTTGAGTTTACCTCAGCCGGCGCGGATATTATTTCCGTAAGATGTTTTCATTTTGAAGGATACGAAAAGAGAGAACCCCGGTTTATGCTGAATAGAGAAAAATGTAAAGTAAATATAGACATCAGCGAGGATGAGGCGGTGATGTCAGCAGGGAATGTTAGTGTACATGTGGGACTAAAAGAGTTCTATATCAGCTACAAAAGAAACGGGAAAGATATGACATCATGTGGGTTTAAAAATGTCGGATACATGCGACATGACAGAAAAAATTCAACCAAGTACCCGGAGACAAATTATCTTGCTGAGGACTACAATCCTTATATTGTCTCAGAGTTTTCACTGGCAGCGGGAGAATGTGTCTATGGTCTTGGTGAAAGGTTTACCGCATTTGTAAAAAACGGTCAGACTGTAGACTGCTGGAACGAGGACGGGGGAACCTCATCGCAGATTAGTTACAAAAATATTCCGTTCTATATAACGAATAAAAATTACGGAATCTATGTGGATCACAGCACAGACGTGTCCTTTGAGGTTGCGAGCGAAAAGGTAGAAGCAGTCGGCGTCTCCGTAAAAGGAGAGGAGATGCGTTATTATGTGATTGGCGGAAGTTCTATGAAAAAAGTGATTGAGCACTATACGAGTCTGACGGGCAAACCGGCACTTCCTCCGGCATGGTCGTTCGGACTCTGGCTGAGTTCCTCCTTCACGACTGATTATGATGAGAAAACTGTTAACTCATTTATCGAGGGGATGAAAGCGCGGGATCTGCCGTTTGACGTATTCCATTTCGACTGCTTTTGGATGAGAGGCCTGCACTGGTGTGATTTTGAATGGAATGAGAAAACATTTCCGGATGTGAGGGGAATGTTAAAGCGATATAAAGACAAAGGGTTGAAAATATGCGTATGGATTAATCCCTATGTAGCACAGGGGACGGTATTCTTCCGGGAGGGGTTGAAGAAAGGCTATTTCCTAATGCGCGCCGATGGTTTGGGCGTAAAGCAGGTGGATAACTGGCAGCCTGGAATGGCAGTCATTGATTTCACGAACCCGGAAGCTGTGATTTGGTATCAGGAAAAACTGAAAGAACTGCTGGATATGGGAGTCGATTGTTTCAAATCAGATTTCGGTGAAAGGATACCTGTTGATGTGACTTATGCAAACGGAGCAGATGCATGGGGAATGCATAATTATTATACATTATTATATAATCAGACGGTATTTGAATTGTTAAAGAGAGAAAGAGGAGAAAAGGAGGCAGTTTTATTTGCCAGAAGTGCGACGGTGGGAGGCCAAAGATTCCCCGTACACTGGGGAGGCGACTGTACAGGCACATATGAATCTATGGCAGAATCATTGAGAGGCGGCCTTTCCTTTATGCTCTCCGGCTTCAGTTACTGGAGCCATGATATTGGTGGATTTGAACTGGCAGCCGATGCAGATGTATATAAAAGATGGCTGCAATTCGGGCTGCTTTCCACTCACAGCAGACTACATGGCTCCAAAAGCTACAGGGTGCCATGGTTGTTCGATGAAGAATCTGTGGAAGTGTGCAGAGAATTTACGAAACTGAAATTGAAGTTGATGCCTTACATCTACAGTATGGCAGTGGAGTCGCACAAGACGGGAATTCCTGTGATGCGACCGATGATCCTGGAATATGAAAATGATCCTGCAGTAAAATATCTCGATATGCAGTATATGCTTGGAGATCGTCTTCTGGTAGCGCCGATTTTTAATAAAGAGGGAATTGGGGAGTATTATCTCCCAAAAGGTGTGTGGACGCATCTTCTGAACGGAGAACGGAAAGAAGGAGGACGCTGGTACCGGGAAACATACGATTATCATTCCCTGCCTTTATTCGTGGCCGAGAATTCGCTTCTCCCGATGGGAAGCAATGAAAAAACAGCCGGGTATTCCTTCGCGGAAAATGTGCAGATCGGTATCTATGAATTACGGGAGGGAGAGAAAGCAGAATGCCGGATCCCCGACAAAGAAGGTAATATTGTGCTGAATGTGAGGGCATATACGGATAAAGATAAGATTTATTTGTCTAGTTGTGGAAAAAATGAAAGGATAACATATGTACTTTACAATGTTCCTGAAATCCGGAGCATAAGCGGAGGAACGATGCAGTACGATAAGGAGAGGCGAAGCGCTGTTGTTGCAGCGGAAGGGGAGCAGGTGATTTTGGGGAAATAAAAAACAGGAAGATATTTGTTTTTTAAATGAGGATGACCTCGATAGCGAAAAAAGCCTTCCTTTGTTGTTTCAGGGGGTGGTTAGGGGTTAAAAGATTATGCCAGACCTCGTTTCTTATGATATGGGGCTGTCGCATCAACGATTAGAAAATCATAGATGCGGCAGCATCTTTTTGCCATTTTTAAGCCGAAACAGAGTGTGTGAATAAAAGTCTGTAAATACTGATCTTCTATGATAATAACTGGGCTGAAGGCTTCACGACCCTTGCCTTATGTATAACAGCACATGCTGTGCTGATATGCTCCCTTCTAGGTAGACAAGTAAAATAATACAAACTTGCTACTTAGGAGGGGGCATATTTTATGTCTAAAAGAAATATATCCGCACAAGATAAGAATGTAAGCAGTATCCAGAAGGTGGAGCATACCGATTCGCAAGGGCAGATCTGGAACATAAACTTCTCATGGTAGATGATGATATGAAGCTGGAAGCACTGAAGGATACCAACTATATCAAATCTATTGTTACTCTGGAGGACAAGATGGATCTGGAGAGAAAATCCAAGCAGAGTGTGCAGGGAAGTCTGTATGTAAGGTTCCGCTGTTTAGGAAATGGAAGTCTCAGTGCACCGCATGATCGGTCTTATGGATTTTATCGGAGACAGATCATTCTGACGGTAAAAGATATTCCGGCGGGAATAGTGAATGATCCGTATCTGATCGAGAAATTACGAAAAGAAGCAGATGATATTTTCCTCTGGTGTCTGGAAGGATTGGAGCGTTTATTGAAATATGATTATCGTTTTACTTTGAGTGAGAAGGCAAAGAAAAATCTTCATGAAGCGATGGAATCCGCGAATAACATTATTTCCTTTATGGAATCAACCGGATATATCCGTCTAGAAGTGAACACAACAGCAACTTCCAGAAAACTGTATCAGGCATATTGCAGATGGTGTGAGGATAATGCAGAAAAGCCTATGAGCGCCAGAAGCTTTTCAGGGGATTTGAAAGAGAACGAAAAGATATATAATATCCGGTATTCTACAAACATTTCTTCAGACAACGGAAAAAATGCGAGAGGATTTCAGGGAATCCATACACAGATATGCTGTGAGAGTTATAGATGATACGGAAAAAATACAGAAAATGTAATGTGAAGAGAAAAACGTATATGCTTATAGTTGCAGGGCAATGAAATAAGTTGGAAATTGAAAATGTATAAAGTATACGCTTATACGTTTATATGGGTAAATGGAAACTTGAAACTATTTAAAAATCCGGGACGGATTATAGGTGAGACGGCACATTCCAAGCCCCGCCAACAGCAAACAACAGATAACTTGTTCTCTAGGATTATTTTTCATATGTCAGTCCGTTAAAAATAGTGTTGAAATCTGTATGGAATATTTCCGCAAGTGCAATCAGTTCGCTGATGCGGATATTGTAAGTTCCGGCTTCAATTTGTGAGTAAACACTTCTGGAAGTAGCGAGATTACGCAACTGCAATTGTGCTACGACATGTTCCTAAGTAAGATTGGTTGCATTTCTCAGCTTGCGAAGATTATCTCCAATGGAAATATCATTAATTAATGTAATTTTTAAGCCATAAAGATTTCACCTCTTTCCATTTACACGAATGCCTTTCCATTGATTATAGTATAAAATTTTCATATAATTGCAATGTATAGACTGCAAAAGAAGAGGATGTAATATAATGGAAATGAAGATAGAGATTGGAAGAAAATGGAAGATGGTAGTTGCCGTGATGATTGGAGTTGCGGTGATATTTGGAACCGGTCTGAGGAGGAAAGACAGAAGCGTGGAAGGAGAGCCGGATGTAATCAGCAGTATTATTATGAACAATGAACAATACCTGACAGTTGTGGCGAACCGCAATGAAATAGAAAATGAAGAAGAGTTCAAGAAGCATCCCATTTTCTCGCATTATGTTTTCCGTTATAACAGTTATCATATCTTCGGTTATGATTGAATGGATACAAAATGCAAAATGGATGAAAAATCATTTGGTTTGATGATTTCTCATCCATTTTTTTAATTGTTATCCAAAAATAAATCGACGACAGCATTTTAATATATAGAAGCGCCCGCATTGGGCTATACTATTTGAAAGCATGCAAGACAAGGAGGCGATATCAATGAAGCATAAACTGAAAGAGGAAATGTTACAGGATTTGAAAAGGAGAATGTACAGGGAAGAAAAATCAGAGGCGACGATTGAAAAGTATATGAGGGATGTGAAGAGTTTTTGGAACTTTGTGGGAAAAGATAGAGAGGTAGATAAAGATATGGTGTTGTCCTATAAGGAATACCTCAAAGGCAGATACGCTGTGTCAAGCGTTAACTCTATGCTGGCAGCCTTACGGTATTTTTTTGCTGGACTCGACTGGTATGACTGCATGGTCAAAATGATCAAGGTTCAGCAGAACTCTTTCCGGAGCCAGGACAGAGAACTATCCAAAACGGAGTATCTCCGACTTTTACAGGCGGCGCAGTGCAAAGGGGATGAAAGACTGTATATGTTGATGCAGACAATAGGTGCCACTGGAATAAGAGTCAGTGAGCTTCGTTTTGTCACAGTGGAGTCATTAAAGAAAGGTCAGGTGAACGCCTATTCAAAGGGGAAAATGAGAACGGTTCTGCTTCCTGGAACACTTTGCAGGAAATTGAAGGAATATGTCAGAAAAACGGAAATTAAGAAAGGAAGCATTTTCGTAACAAAGAGTGGGCGGCCCATGGATCGCAGTAATATTTTCCATGCCATGAAGGCCTTGGCCAGAGAGGCGGGGGTACAGGAGAAAAAAGTATTTCCACATAACCTGCGGCATCTCTTTGCCTGCACTTATTATAAAATAAGGAAGGACATCATCCATCTGGCAGATATGCTGGGACATTCCAATATCAACACCACAAGAATCTACACGCTGGTAAGCGGAAAGGAGCAGATTCGACAGATTGACGGACTGGGTCTTGTTGTGTGAAAGAACGATTCTTCGGGAAAATAAAAAAACCACATAATGATTATTATGAGGTGAAGAGGAGTAGAAAACGTTGTTTAGTATGTACCGGTCATTTTTAGAGTAAAAAGAACTATGAATGGAGAGTGTAAAATGCGGAAAAGAGTGAGAAAAACCCTGGCATCTCTGATGGCGGCGATGCTGTTACTGTCTGCGTTTGGCGTGCAGGCATTTGCAGAAGATACTTCGTCCGCTGGCGCAGCGGCTGCACAGGGGGGACAAAGATCTGGAAAAGGAGAGGGTCAGCAGCTCCAGGTTACAAAAGAGTGGAAGACAAAAGGGGGGGAGACAGTCGAGAATTCCAACATTCCATTTGGGAAAGTAGAGGTTGATATTCAACAATATTATAAAGTGGGAATGTATCCGGACTTAACAGAAGAACCTATTGGGGAACCGTTTATGCTTGCTTTAACAGGGGATAATAGTTGGACAGATGTTTATAGGAATCCGGTAGAAGATTATTCCTATTTTAAAGCGGTGGCGGAAAGAGTTTATGACAAAAATGAAAATTTGATTGTTACATATGGGCTTGATATGGAAGGAAGTTGGCTGCCTACATATGCCGAAGGATATTCGGAAAAAGACTTATACGGATGGATCCCGGGAGAATTCGAATTCACTAGAGAATATGAGGGGGCTCAAGTTCAGTGGACAGAGATAAAGAACAAAAATAAAGCGGTATTTGATCTTCCTGGAAGTGGAATTCTTGTTCTGAAAAAAGGTAGCGATTATCTTATATGGATGCCGTATATGGAGCAATTGTCTACCGAGGCACGGGCTGAAATTAAAAAAATTGTTGGAGTGAACTATCAGAACCCTCGGTTTTTAGATGAAGATACAGGTAGTACTCTTGAAAATACGGAGATTATATACGCGGAAGGCACGGGAAATGTTCATCTAAACTTTAAAAATCAAAGCGATTGGAGCTGGTTTGCATATGGCCCGTTTGAGTTCCAAAATAATACTATTTCCTCCAGTCTGGTCAATAGATTAGATACAGATTTTCAGACGAATATAAAGGTTATAAAAATCTGGGACGACAATAATAGTCCGGTGCGTCCAACCACTATCGATGTAGAGTTAAAAGACGGAACTCAGGTCAAAAACACCATCAATCTATCAACAGGCGATGCTTCTGCCTCAGATTATAACATTTGGAGCCAGACAGTATCAGTTCCAAAGTATCGTGAGGATGGAACTACAATCCAATATGAGATCAACGAACCGAATGTGCCGGAAGGATATGGAAATCCGGAATATGATCAGGAAAATCTGACAGTGACAAACCGCTTGGCAAATGTAAATCTGACAGTGGAAAAGCAGGTGACTGGAAACATGGGCGATCATAACAGAGCGTTTACGTTCACCATGAAACTGTTGAAAGATGGGAGAGCATATATACAGCCGCTCTCTTATATGAAAGGCGAAGAGTCAGGGACACTGACAGCAACGAATGACAGTTATACATTTACGCTTAAGGATACAGAAAAGATCGCTATTGCGATTCCGTTTGGATGTTCCTACGACATTATGGAGGAGAATGCAGACTATGACGTTTCCATCAAAGTGGGAGACGGGGAGCCAGCCAATAATAATATCGTGAATGGAACAGCGAATAGCGATACAGGTATCGTGTTCACGAATACAAAAAATATTGTACCTCCGACAGGAGTGTCTAAGGGAACAGGGGCCTATATGGCAATGTTTTTCTGCGGGCTTGGAGCCGCGGCTGTATTTGGCAGAAGGAAGCGGTCGTGTTAGGGATTCGGCATAAAGGAGAGTTAGATGGCGAACAGACAGTTGGGAAAGATCAAAAGAGTGTCCAGACCGACGGACCAAAGGGAGGAATCCAAAGGTGACAGGAAAATGCAAGGAATTGCAGAAATGCTTCGAAAGATACAATTTCGGAAAAAATGGTTCGGTGGTGTGGATGAAGCTGACGTCTGGCGGCAGATCGACGAGCTGCAAAAAGAATATGAAAAGGAACTTTTGCTTCAGAAGGAACGGTATCGCACCCTTCTGAGAGAGCGGGAGGCAAAGATCACTCATCTGAAAAAGAAGCTGGCGGATGCCGAGTGGACTTGGGGTGACGTGGATGGATAAGCACAAACAGGAAACACTTTCTTCTCCCCGGGAAGTGATACGAAGTCGCAGAAAGAATCTTGCGTATAGAGCAGAGATTTCTCTGTTTGCGGCGAGAAGCGTCACTCTTGCCCTGATGATGGTGGTGATTCTCGGGGGAATCTTCGGAATTGCGGTTATGAAGAACAATGACATGTCTCCAAGGATCAGCGCCGGGGATCTGATGCTGTACTATCGTTTGGAGAAAGATCTAACTGCCGGTGATATAGCTGTGTTCATTAAAGAGGGCAGGCGTTATGCCGGACGTGTCGTTGCGAAAGGCGGCGATACCGTAGAGATTACGAAAGACGCGGAACTTATGGTAAATGGTAGCCTCGTTGTAGAAAATGACATTTATTACAGCACACCTCAGTACGAGGAGGGAATCAGTTATCCGGTCACTCTTGAACAAGATAAATATTTTATTCTCTGCGATTACCGGGAAGGGGCAAAGGACAGCCGTTTTTTTGGAGCGGTTTCGAAAAAAGAGATTAAAGGGAAAGTGATCACTGTAATTCGGCGTTCGAATTTATAGCAGCCGGATCTAAAGAAAATTTTATTAGCATATCACAGAACCGTTTTGGAAGGATTCGGTTCTGGGGTAGAGGCAGAGAAATTCTGCCGGATAGACAGAAAGTAACAAATAAATGAAAGAAAGAGGTAATGAAAATGAGGAAGAAAACAACAAGCCGTCTCTGTGCGATGGCGATAGCCGGAGCTATGATGGCAGCGACACTTGGAATGAATGTAAATGCGGCTGACGCTACAGATGTACACTTTACAAAAACTCTTGATATGAGAGGGGCTCAAGGAGCAAGCACACCGGATGTAACATTTACATATACAATTGAACCGGGTCAGGGTGTTGGGGCTACAGAAAATAACCCGGAGATCCTTCCTGGAGTTGATGGTGCTACAGTAGAAGAGGCAGTATTTACTCATACAGACGCGGATCTGACAGATGAGGTGTCTGTTGATTTTAGTAGAGTTAATTTTACAAAGCCTGGTATTTATCGTTATGTAATCAAAGAGCAGACTTCGACTAATGTAGATATTACCAATGACACCAATGATACACGTTATCTCGATGTATATGTAGTGAATGACGGACAGGACGGTTATAAGATTGCGAATTCTGTACTCCTTGCTAGCGAGCGGACACCGGATAATGATGGGAATTATGGAATAGAAAACAAAAGTGACGGCTATACAAACAGCTATAAAACATATGCTCTGACACTGAAAAAGGTGATTAAAGGTGATATGGCGGATATGAACAAAAAGTTTGATTTTACAGTCACCTTTGTAGGAGGATCTGCAAACGCTTCTTTTACATTTGGTGGTCAGACAGTAATTTTGGATGCTGACGGAAAGGGCAGCGTAGCAGTGTCTCTTGGAAATAATGAGACAGTAACATTTACTGGAATTCCTTCCACAGTTAATTACACGATCACAGAGAATATCGAGACAAAAGAAGGGTATGATACATCCTACACAGTAAATGGGGGAGATTCAGTAAAAGGCACCAGTACAGATGAAGTAACTATCGGCAAGGATGATGACAGCGTTGTGTTTACAAACCAGAAAGACGCAGTAACTCCGACAGGTGTCATTATGACAGTTGCTCCGTTTGTAGTGCTTATCGCACTGGCAGCAGCAGTTGCAGTTCTGTTTTTCCGTAAAAAGAGAAATGCAGGGTTCTAATTGACAGAGAGAACAGAAAATAGAAAAGACGCAGCAGGGATTCTTAGGAGTGCAGCCTGTGCTGCGCGGGTTGGAAATCATATACTGGGTATTATCGCGGCCGTACTGGTCGTGGTGATGCTCCTCTATGGAGGTTATTCACTCTGGGATATGTACCGGACATACCGAGGCGCATTTGCAGATGAGGAACTGATGAAGTACAAGCCGGCGGGCGAAGGGAAAGAGAACCCGACTCTGGATGAGTTGATGAAGATCAACCCTGATGTCTGTGCGTGGCTTACCGTGGATGATACGAATATTGATTATCCGGTAGTTCAGGGTGACACAAATATGGAATATATCAACAAGGACGTTTATGGAGAATTTGCTCTGTCTGGTTCCATATTTCTTGATTGTCAGAACAAACGGGATTTTTCGGATTGTTATAATCTTCTTTATGGTCATCATATGAACAATGGTGCAATGTTCGGCGATATCGTGGAGTTTGTCGACAAAAAATATTTTAAAAAGCACCGGACAGGTACACTCTATCTACCGGAGGACACTTATAAGATTTCGTTTTTGGCGTGTGTGAAGGCAGATGCGACAGATGCGGCGATCTTTGATCCGGATGCTCAGAGTAAGGAGACACTGAGCGCTTTCCTAAGTGATATCAAAGACAGGTCCGTACAGTATGAAGACATTGGCATGACTGCAGAGGATACATTAATCGGATTATCTACATGTGCAGTCGCCGAGACAAACGGGCGGGTGATTCTGTTCGGGCGGCTGGAAAAATAGGAGTATGACATGAGAAAGGGGGTGCATTTCATCCAAATGATTCAAAGATTCAAAAACAAATACCTTGGAATGATCGTTTCGCTGATGATGGCGGTACTGTTTGTGCCGGGAATTGTACATGCGGAAGGTTACTCCTGCATAGTATCGATCCCGGTAGAGATGGAAGTGTCAGGAGAAAATGCGCCGGCAGAAGATTTCGTAATCGTGCTGGAGGCGGCAGGGGAGGATGTTCCTATGTCGGAAGAGACACAGATTACTATAAACGGAAGCGGGCGTGGGCAGTTTGAACCGATCACATATATGGTGCCGGGAGACTATCAGTACTGGATATATCAAAAGGCAGGAACGACACAGAACTATACATACGATGACGCTGCGTACACAGTGACGGTGCGTGTGATCAACGATGGCAAAGGCGGGCTAGCGGCAGAAATCTGGGCGATCGAGGACGGACAGCAGAACAAGACAGACCGTATCGTGTTCGCCAACAACTATAAGGAACCGGAGAAAGAAGAGCCGGCCAAAGATACGGTAAAGACGGGAGATACAGCCAACGCAGCAGTGCCGACAGTGGCGGCAGTGGCAGCGCTTGTAACGATTACAACGGTATGGAAAACAAAGAAACATAGTAGTGAGTAAGTTGTTTGTTTGACGGCAAGATTCATAATAAGAGCAAAAATCAGGGAGCTGTGAGACTGTAATAAATTCTGTGTAAACTAAAGATGTGATATATATATCCTCTTGGATTGGTGTTAAAATAAATACTAATCCAGGAGGATATCGCTAAGGCCATCGATTCAGATTGTCCATAAGATTATCCATCCCGCATTGGAAATGCTGGTAGATGACAACATTCTGGGAAGAAATCCTGCAGATGGCTGCTGCAGAGATTATTCAAGTTCAGAGCCGCGGGAAGCAATGACTCCGGAAGAACGGGATGTCTTTTATAATGAGATCATTAAAATGTTCCGGGATGCTGAAAAATATTATCTGATTTTTACTGTGATGCAGGGGCTTTCATGCCGGGTCAGTGAACTTGTGGGATTAACCTGGTTCGACGTGAATATGAAAAGGCGGGAGGTAGTCATTGATCATGGGCTGTTATATCGTAAGAAGAATGGAAAAACTCAGTTTTACATCACGAAGGGAACTGATAAAAACAAAAAGAGAATCATACCAATGACAGATGAGGTATACCGGGCATTTCAAAAGCTGCGGGAAAAATCATTGAAAAATCCTTCAAAGCGTGAAGTGGATGGATATTCAAACTTTGTATTTGTTAACCAAAGAGGAGGACCGATGTATCCAACTAACATCAATAAAGCATTATATAGAATAGTAGATAGGTACAAGGAAAAGACCGGCAAAGATTTTCCTACAATTTCAAATCATATTTTCCGGCATACAGGATGTACAGTGATGGCCGAAGCTGAAGTTGATCCAAGCACAATGAAATATATCATGGGCCACACAAATGTTAAAATGATCTTAAAGGTTTACGACTCAGTGAATCTGGAACGTATCCGCCAGCAAATGAAAAAACTAAATAAGAAGCCAATGGAAGAGGAAAAACAGAGGGCTGCGATCTGATTTCTGCAGATATAAATCTTTATTTATGATAGCTTTTACGGCAGAGTTCACAGCAACGTTTACGACAAATTTACGACATTTCGAAGATTACTTATAACGAGATACAAAGATTTACGTGAAATTTTTGGTAAAATTGACCAAAAAAACTGCTTGCATAACCACATACAATGGGTTATAATAACCTATAGAATAGAATGAATTCTTCGGGGTCGGGTGCAATTCCCAACCGGCGGTATAGTCCGCGACCCACTGCCATATTGACAGCGGTTGAACTGGTGTAATTCCAGTACCGACAGTAAAGTCTGGATGAGAGAAGAAATTGATGCCGTAAAAGCGTAATCTTAACCCCGGAATTATCATCCGGGGTTTTTATTATGTCTGAGACACGATCTCCAAGAAGATTTTCTTTCTTTTCAATTCAAATCATTTGTATAATTAAAGGAGAGAAACGACTATGAACACAGAAAGTAATGTAGTACCAAAGTCACAATCTAAAATTGGAATCCGCACAATCGCACAGATCGGAATGTTATCCGCCATTGCAACGGTATTGATGCTGTTCGAAATCCCGCTTCCATTTGCACCTGCATTTTATCAGATTGATTTCAGTGAGGTGCCGATATTGATTGGTTGTTTTGTAATGGGGCCGTTGGCAGGAGCCGTGATTGAGCTTGTAAAGATCCTGCTGAACCTGGTGATTAACGGAACTATCACAGCTGGTGTCGGAGAAGCGGCAAACTTTTTGATCGGATGTGCGCTATGTGTACCGGCAGGAATCATTTATAAGAGAAAACGCACCAGATCAGGCGCCCTCATCGGATTGGCTGTCGGAACCGTCTTTATGACCGCTATCGGGTGTGTACTGAACGCCTTTATCCTTCTTCCGGCATATGCAACTGCATTCGGGATGCCTATTGATGCATTGGTAGAGATGGGATCGGCCATTAATGCAATCATTACAGGGCTTTCCACATTCGTTATGTTTGCTGTGGCGCCGTTCAATCTTTTAAAGGGTGTGCTGGTATCCCTGATTGTACTATTGATTTATAAAAAGATCAGCCCGATCTTTCGGATGCGGTAATGAGTAGTCCTGTAGATATTCTATGCAGGTATGAACGTTTATAGCTTGTGATTATATATGCAGACAGTAAAAGAAAAATTAGTAGACGAAAATATGGAATCTATGTATAAGTTGGAGCTATACCGTCTTATTGGTGAAGGGTACAGGGCGATGCAGGATGGCAGGGAACTCACAATTGGTAAGGCTAAAAAGCCTGCAGACTTTCCGAAGGAACATTCGTATGTTGCGGATGATTTACTGGCAGCAGTTGGACTGCGTATGACTGTTTTTGGAAATTATAATATTTTCTATTATTATAATGAAGAGCAAGAGACGGTTCATATCATCAGAATTCTTAATAATAAGGCTGATTGGATAAATAGATTGAAACGATAATAAAATGGTAAATGCGGCTGCCATTCGGGGACTCAAGTCCCCGGATGGCAGCCTTTTACCTGCTCAAAAGAGCCACTGACCGGATTTCAGTAGACTTTCTTTTTTATTTTGGATAAGATAAATACAGAAAAGGAAACAACTTAAATTAAGGCAGGAGGAAACGGATATGAAGGTGGAGATCGAAAAGGTAGGGATAGAGACGGAAGAATCTGCCAGGATCCGCGTACATGAGGAAAATGAGAGTACGAAAAGGCTGGCTCAGTTTATTGAACAAGAAAGATATAAGTTTCTGATATTAACCTGCAACAAGGACGATAAGATTTACCAGATTAAGTGCAGAGAAATTTACTACATTGAATCCATGCAGGAGGTACAGTATATCCATACCAGGGAGGATATTTATTCTACGAGGAAGCGTCTTTATGAGCTGGAGGGACAGCTTCCGCCGGAATTTGTCAGGGCGTCCAAATCGGTGCTTCTGAATATGGCGAAAGTGGAGGTCTATAAGCCGTCAGCCGGCGGAATTATGATTGCAGAATTTGCAAATGGCGACGTTACTTATATTTCGAGGAAATATTTAAAAGGGCTCAGAGCCAAAATTAAGGAGGGATTGTTATGAAAGAAAACAGGATTTCTGAAGAGACAAGAGAGAAGATTTATCAGGGCTGTTTTTTGGGGCTGCTTCTTTTTGCGAGTACCGCGCTGTTTTTGAGTCTTAGAAGAGATATGAACGAGGTGGGAAGGATACTGCCATTTATTCCGGCAGCCCTGGCAGGATATCTGGTGATCGGCAATCTGCTGATTTGGCTTCATTCCCTGCCGGAGAAGGGGAGAGTCAGCAGCTGGTTTAAAGGGGCAGCAGCTGTGTACTGGATCGATCTGATCGCTGTCGGCTTTGTATTGCTCTCTTTTATAGTATCGGAGTCCTGGAGGCACATCATTCTGGTGAATGCGGCAGTGGTTCTGGTCTGCTGGATACTGGATTACCGCTCTGTACTGAAAATTGCGAAAGAGCTGAACGGCAGATCTGTCAAAGGCAGATACCTGGTCGTTGATCTGGATGAATGTCCGAAAGGTACGGAGGCTTTTTGCAGAGAAATAGAAGATTATTGCAGGAAAAATAAGATCAGGCTGGAATTTCTGCAGAGGGAAAAACCGGCAGTTATTCTGATGGATGGGGAAAAATACGAGGTCACACTGGATTTCTTTTACTCACAGTTTGGCCCCATGTATGCACTGAAATTCAGAAAAGAATAAACACAGAAAAAGGCAGGCCTTAGAAAAGGGCCTGTTTTTATTTCAGAATTGTTTTTCTTCAACAGGCACTGTTCCTTCTGTTGTTCCAATAAGAACACTATATTCTTCTTTACATATAAAATGAGCAGATTACACAAAATGTGCCTGATTTACTCATTCGCTTTTTTTAGCGCAATCGTACAATGTAGTCATTAAAAGTAAAAAGGAGATTTCACTATGACTGCATTATTAGTAGCTGAAGATGTAACGAAGACCTATGAAAAGGCGCAGTCCCCAAGCCTGAATAAAGTATCCTTTCGCGTAGAAAAAGGGGAGTTTGTCGGCATTATGGGCGCCTCTGGTTCGGGGAAGACCACTCTGCTGAATGTTCTTTCCACCATAGATACGCCCACAAGCGGGGATATCTGGATCAAAGGCGTTAACTTAAAGAAACTGACAAACACAAGCGCTGCTGATTTTCGAAGGGACAATCTGGGATTTATATTTCAGGAATATTTTCTGCTGGACAGTCTTACCATTCGGGAAAATATATCTGTTCCCCTTACTCTCATGAAACTGCCTCCGGAACAAATCGAGAGTATGGTGCGGAACCTGGCCGGGAGATTTGGAATATCATCGCAACTAAATAAATATCCGGGTGAACTGTCCGGCGGACAGCGGCAGCGGGCGTCGGCGGCAAGGGCGATTGTGAAACAGCCGGAGATCTTATTTGCCGATGAGCCCACGGGGGCACTGGATTCTAATTCGGCTGCGGAATTGCTGCATGCTTTGCAGGAAGCGAACCGGGAACTGCATACTACAATACTCATGGTGACCCATGATACTTACGCTGCAAGCTTCGCCAGCCGTATATTGATATTTAAAGACGGCTGTATCATCAGAGAACTGTTCAAACGCGGCAGCAGGCAGGGGTTCTACGATTCTATTTCCGCGGAAACCGCTAAGCTCGATACAAAAAGACAGGGGGAAAAGGCATGAATACTTTAGCTGCAGCATATAAAAACCTGACAAAAAATGTTTCGTATTATGCGCTCTATTTATTTTCCGTGTCCCTGGTGATTACAGTATTCTTCGCATTTACTTCGTTTTCAATGAATCAGGTCATGCTTGATAAAATATCTGCGGACGGGCGTGTGGAGTCCATGTGCAATACGATTTCTATATTTATAATGGTATTTGTGGTGTTTTATATGGCTTATTCGAATCGCTTTTTTCTCAAACGCCGTATAAAGGAGCTTGGTATTTACGCACTGCTGGGGTATCGGAAGTCTTCGATATTATGTCTGCTGACTTTTGAAAATATTTTCATAAGCTGCGGCGCTTATTTGGCAGGAATTATATTAGGAGCAGCCGCGCATAAGGGGATCATAAAGGGAATTACTGCACTTTTGAAACTTTCGGTGGATAGTACACAGATACCGTTTTTTAATGTAAATGCTATTATGAAAACGGCCTGCTTTGTCGTGCTGGTTGTTTGCGTTTTGACGGCATCCAATGTCAGGTTTCTTTTTAAGGCGTCTCTTATGGATATGATACGTTTTGAAAAGAAAGCGGAAAAAAATCTGAGATGCCGACGTCTGCCTGCTTTGGTTGGAATTGTAATGATAATAGCAGGCTATGGGCTGGCGCTGGATATTATCAGAGGCCAAAAGTCCGTCTGGATTTCTATCGGTTTTTATCCGGTTGGTATGCTGACTGCAATGCTTGTTGTTATCGGGACTATATTTTTTATTTCATCCTTTCTGCCTTATGTAATGAAAAAACGTAAGGGGAAGAAACTGGCGTTTTACACAGAAACCAGAATCATTACGATACCAAACTTTATTTACCGTATCCGTTCTAACGCGAAAACCTTGATTCTGCTGACATTACTTTCTGCGGCTGTTTTAACGGTATCGAGCGTTATGGCGCTGACGGTATACTATCCGATCGCCGCAGTATCCCGAATTGCTCCATCGGAAATTGAATTCCGGATGGAAGATGAGACTCAGCTGGACACGGTTAAGCGGATTGTCAGCAGGTATGCACCGGACGAAACGGTTACATTTACGCAGACAGAGATCTATAAGGCGGCTTCTTCTGCTTCCGTGCTTCCCGTGGAATATGGTGTGGGATCTGCTCAAGGGGATGCGCAAAATGAAAAGATTGTACGGGAGCCAGGCTTTGAATGTATCTCATTTACAGACTATGTAACATTGCTGCGCGCACAGGGCCGGGAGAATGTGATCGATTCATTGCCCGGGCTGACGGATGAGGAGTGTATTTTAGTTAAGTATCAGCCTTCCGGAGAGGACAGACCGGAAACCGGGAAAAGTTATCCGTTAATAATAGGCGGGGATGAGGTACCTCTGACAGTAAAAAAGGTAACACTTGATAATCCATTGTCGTTCGCAAATAGTATTGGCACTTTGATTGTGAGCGACGAAATATATGACCGGATCAGATCGTCTGATGCACCAATGGAAAAAGTGATAAGTTTGAATGGGAAGGCGATAGAAGATAACGAAGCGCTGTACGGAGAAATCAGCAGTATACTTGGCCAAAGTCCCTATTTACAGGGTCACTCGCATAGGATAAACGAACTGTTTTCCTTGAACAGCTCCACGTTTCTTCTGATTGGTTTTCTTGTGATTCTGTTTTTTATCGCAGCCGGAAGTATCTTATATTTCAACAATATTTCTGCTGTTGCCGAAACAAAATCTGACTATGATATCCTGATTAAAATGGGGTATACAGACATACGCATAAAAAGGATCATCAGAAAACAGGTGCTGGCTTTTTTCAGCATTCCATTTGGCCTTGGCCTGTTAGACTGTATCTTTGCCACAGCTGTGTATAAGACAGGTTTAATGCAGAATCTGCTCGGGAACACCCTGATTCAATTTGTTCCGGTTGTAATTGCCGTGGCAGTGACAGCACTTATTTATTTAATTTATTACCTTGTTACTGTCCGTACCTGCTTTAGGTTAGTCTGTTTCAAATAATTGTTACTGTGCACACCTTACGGGTGTGCACAGTAACGGCATCTGCCCATTTAAAGTCGCCTACGGCGAGGGGTGCTATGCGCCAGTGGCGCATGTTAAGCACGGACCGAAGCGGAGCGGAGACCAGATGCCCCGAGACCATCACGTCATCGGCTCCGATGCCGTGCAACTGGTGCACGGCACGGTCTGAACAGTAACAAATAATTTCGGATAAATGGCGGGGGCCATGCTATAATGAAAAAAACGAAGGAGGGTAAAGATGAAGAATACGGTATTGCAGCGGATATTTTTGGTAAACTATATTTTGCTTATCCTCTATATGAGCTGGCATTTGAACGAGAGACAGACGGGGCTGGAGAACAGGATACCGCTACTGTTCGCCTCGCTGCTGATGATTGATATTACTTATATCAGTGCCTGTAATATGAAAGAAAATAAAGTCGTCTCACTCTTCTGCGGGCTGCTTGCCCTGGACGGCTGGTATGTACTTCTTTCCTTTGAAGAAGATCTGGCAGAGAGCTTTGCTTTCAACGCCTTAAGCCCTATTATATGTTACGTTTCCGTTAAATTTTTCCTGATGTTTCTGTTTCAGGGAAGCGGTTACCGCTTCCGAAAGCCGGTCAATGTGATACTGCTTGCAACCTGCATCGGTTCGCTGGCCGGAATCTGCATGCCGGACAGGATATATGCCGGTTTGTATGGGCTGCAGTTTTTGGCAAGCTGGTTCAGCTGCTTGTTTATCATCATCGTTCATTGGAAACGGACTGTTTTTGTGTTAAAAAGCGAATGGAAATGTATTCTGTTTTCTGTTGCAATTATTGGGGTATCTTTTTTGATTTATTTCTTTACGACATTAGAAATAAAAAACCATATCTCAAACTTCGGAATATATCTGCCCATGCTTCTATTTTTTATAAGTGTCCACGGGATTATACGAAAGGAGCATAACAGTTATCCAATTTCCACCATATTTAGCGGAATACAGGCTTTGGAGATTCTTGGTGTGTCACTGTCTTTGCTTGTTCTGATCACTCTCTCTGCAGGCTGGGAGTATGAAGAGCTGATGATCGCAGTGAATGTTTTGTTTGTAATTCTATATATGTGTAATATCATTTTGGAAAGGAATTTGAAGCAAGATGAAAGTAAGATGGTCAAGGCGAGCAAATACAATGCTGCTCTTCGTCAGCTGCGGCAAGAAGAACTGCTGAAAACAGAGTTTGCGAATTTTCTCCATGACGATGTGCTGCAGGATCTGCTTTCTGTAAAAAATATGACGACAAAGGCTCACCGTCCCGAAGTACGGGATCTTATCATCGAAACGCTCGATAAGCTGAATATCCATATACGTGAGCAAATGCAGGATTATCATCCCGTTATACTGAAAACTCTGACCCCGAAAGAGAATTATCAAAATCTGATAGAAGACGTTTCTCAGACCTTTCCACAGCGGAATATAGCGGTATCCTTTGAGTGCTCCGATGCCTTATTTCTGGTGGAGCCTTATCATTTACTGATCTATCGGCTGCTGAAAGAACTGCTGATCAATGTCTACAAGCACTCGGACGGGAACCAGGCCTGGATAACACTTATACAGGAAAATAGTATGATTGAGCTTTCGATCAGCGATAATGGAACCGCGCATGCAGACTTATTAATTTCTGCAGACAAAGAAAAACATAAAGGGATCGTCTCTGCCGCAGAGCAGATTAATAATATGGAAGGTACGATGGAGATTTTAGACAGCGCCCCCCAGGGTGTCTGCATACACATCAGAATTCCGATGAAAGGAGAGGGGTCTTATCAATATTTTATTAGTTGATGATCATTTATTATTTGCAAAAAGCCTTTCTGTTGCATTAGATGAGTATAAGGAGATCGAACATTTTTATTCGACCCAGGATATTAAGGGGCTGGATAGGATCGTCCGGGATCGGAATATTGACATCGTCCTGATGGACATCAATCTCGGCGCCCTTAGCGATACGGATGGTCTGGAGACTGCAGTAGATCTGAGAAGAGCAAATCCCGGGGTAAAAATAGTGATACTAACGGGGTACGACCTGCCTGTGTACAGGCATGAGGCGAAAAAGAAGGGAATAAGCGGATTTCTGAATAAAAATATTAGTCCGGATGATTTGATCGCGTCCTTAATCCGTGTTTTTAACGGGGCTGCCTGTTTTCCGGAGGAAAGAGACGACCTGATCATCGAGGATTTAACTGGTATGGAGCGGAAAATTCTGCAGATTATGAGCAGCGGAAAGAAACGAAAATGTGCTGCAGATGAGTTGTTTATCAGTGAGAGAACTCTTTCGAATCATTTACAGCATATTTTTGAAAAGCTTGAGGTTTCCTCTGTTGTGGAAGCAGTCACTAAGGCAATTCAGCTGGGCTATATACCGCCGATCTGTTGACTTATTTTTCGATGTACTAGTATAAGACAATCTAAATACCTTACTGTTTCGCTGGCCTGATTTTCCGAGAGCACAGACGCAAAAGCCTCAGCGTAGCCCCACTACGCCTACGTTTTTGCGTCTGCACTCTCGAAAAATCATTCTCACCGAACCAGCAAGGCATTTAGATTGTCTTATACTAGAGCGTTTTATATTTTCATCTTCTTTATTCTATAAAAGTAATAGCAGATAAATAGTATAGAAGTTATAATCCACGTAATCGGATAACTGAATATAATAGCCGATATGGTGGGCTGAATTTTGAGGGCGCCGATGATCCAGAGAACCCTCAGAAGGCAGACACCGCACAGGGTGATGATCATAGGGATAATTACATCCCCGATGCCGCGCAGAGAGCCAGTGAGGATCTCAATGAACACAAACGTAATATACCACGGAGTCACCTGCAAAAGCATCTCAGTCCCGATCCGTATAACTTCGGTATCCGTGGTGAACAGCCGGAACAAGGGGACCCGGGCCGCAATCAGAAAGACGACGAGGGCTGCGGAGACCAAAAAATCTATGCCCAGGCTGACGCGGGTGATTTTCCGGATCCGGCCAGCCTTACGCGCTCCGTAATTCTGCCCCACAAATGTGGTGATGGAGATGCCGAATGCGCTGCTGACCATCCAGAAGACAGCATCTAATTTTCCAAATACAGACCAGGCCGCCGCGGTATCGGTGCCGAAACCGTTTAAAGCAGCCTGAATGATGACGTTGGTAATGCTGTACATAACGGCCTCAACGCCGGTGGGGATTCCGATGCGGAGCTGTGACTTCATTACAGAACCGTGGAAACGGATCTGGCTGAGAAAAAGCCGGAGGATACCTTCCGCTTTCATCAGTTTATGTGTGACAAGTACGGCGCTGAAAGCCTGAGAAAGGAGGGTGGCCAGCGCCACGCCCAGCACACCCATGCGGAAGATGACTACAAAGGCCACATCCAGTACGATATTCAGGAAACAGCAGATAATCAGGTAATACAAAGGGTGTCTGGAATCCCCAACCGCCCGCAGGATGCTGGAGCCCATATTATAAATGAAGACGAAGAGAATGCCCGCAAAGTAGATGCGCAGATACAGAATAGAATCAGCCATGATTTCGGCAGGAGTGCGCATCCAGGACAGCATGGACGGAGCAAGCGCGATGCCGAGAATACTGATGATAATACTTCCCATGATTGAGAAAGCATAGGCCGTATGCAGGCTTTGCCTCACAGAACGTTCATCCTGTGCGCCGAAAAACTGTGCGATTACAACAGAAGCACCGGAGGAAAGCCCGGTGAAAAAGCCCACGATCAGGGCAATAATCTGTGCGGAAGATCCACCCACGCTGGCCAGAGCTTCTGTCCCCACAAAATGGCCCACGATTACGGTGTCAATGGTGTTGTACAGCTGCTGGAAAAATGTACCGAATACAATCGGAAAAAAGAAAAGAAGAAGCTGTCTCCAGATGACACCTTCCGTGATTTGATTCATAGTTTGACTGCCCCGCTTCATAAAAACCTCACTCATTTTTCTTATGTATATGTCGTGTTTTCCAACTTAACAACGATACTATATCATGAAATACATCTGCTGTCGATAGGGCCGCAGAAGTCTTTTCTGATACAGTATTGTAACCTGTTTATGGTATGATCAGACATATCCAGAAAAAGAGATGGGAGTAATAATGAGGCGAATAAAAATTAAAAGCAGGGAAGACACTTCGTGTTATGGAGCCTGTACCGATACACTCATATCGTAAGAAGGCGCGCAGTGATATGATGTCGTACCGAGCATATGGTGCGCGCCTCATTATTAATATATTAATATGGCCGCAGGCGGTTATGCTGCCGCCTGCAGATACTTATGAATGGTATCCGATCATAAAGCCGCTGAGGGCATTTGTACGGAGATTGCCCGTGCCAAGTGAATCTCCGGCACGCTCAACCCGGATGCCCATGTCTTCTAATTCCGTATAAAGTTCGATTCCGGCAGGCCTCTGCCCTGTTGCTGCTACAAGCAGGTCATCTCTAACAACAATTTCGTTACCGCTATCGTCTGTGAAAATAACCTGATTTTCATCAATCTGCCTTACTTGGGCATTGGTATACGTTTTAACACCACCATTCTGCAGTTCTTCTAAATCACGTGCACGGTGAGAGGCTTCCTGTCCGTTGGATAAAGCAGGCAGCATCTCAATAATTGTGATTCTGTTACCATGTGGTAATAGATGCAGTGCTGTTTCGCATCCCACGTTGCCTCCTCCAACAATTGTGATATCTTTATCGGAAGGAATTGAGGAACTATTCAGGATATCCCAACATTCCACTGCGCGTTCAATTCCTGGAATAGGCGGTACAAATGGAGCAGAGCCACTAGCCAATATGACTGTGTCTGGATGGAGAGCGGCAATATCCTTTGCTGCAGCCTGGAAATTAAGCTTTATTTCAACGCCCGTACGTTCCATTTCGCCTTTAAAATAAGCAACGGCATCCCGAATGAGTTCCTTATGCGGCGGAATACAGGCCAGGTTCATCTGCCCTCCCAGTTCATGATTCTTCTCAATTAAGGTAACATGATTTCCACGGGAGGCGCTTGTAATGGCAGCCTGCATGCCGGAAATGCCGCCGCCGATTACGACCACGTTATGCGGCCTTGAGATAAGAGGGAGATTCTGATCATCATACAGGCTCTCAAATCCTACATTTGGGTTCAAGGCACAACGCACGCCGCGCTTAGCTGCAATGCTTCCATAACATCCTTCCATGCAGTTCAGGCACTTGCGGACTTCAGCCTCTTTGCCGAGGCGCAGTTTATTCGGCCAGTCAGGGTCACAGATAAGCTGCCTTCCAATACAGATAAGATCTGCTGTGTTTTCCGTAAGTATTTGCTCGCACATTTCGCCGGTGCGGATTTTCCCAACAATCGCTACAGGTGTTTTTACAACAGGTTTGATTGCCTTTGCCAGAGGGATGCGATTGCCATCGGGTTTGTCCTGTGTCTCAGATGCTCCGATATATTTGTATTTTAAACCGGTTGTTATATTAATTAAGTCTATAGATTCTTTGTCTATTAATTCCGCAAGCTTGACACCCTCATTTATTTGAAGACCGGCAGGATCCCAGTCTTTTGCGGCAAGCCTTACACTGATGATAAACTTCGGCCCACAGGATTTGCGCACTGCACGGATGATTTCAATTAAGAACCTGCACCGTCCTTCTGTACTGCCGCCGTATTCATCAGTACGGGAATTGGTCTTAGGAGAAAGGAACTGGTTTACGAGATAGCCATGTCCGGCGTGGATTTCAACGCCATCCATTCCGGCTGCCTGGGCATTTTTTGCAGCCGCAGCGTACTTGTCTGTTAAAAGATGTATCTCTTCAGTGGTTAATCCGTGTATGTTAGAGGAGGGCACATCACACGGCCCTACATTAGGTTTCCCGGGAACCTGAACAGAACGCATTCCTGCGTGGTGAAGCTGGACTAAAACTTTTGTTCCATATGCATGGAGAGTATCAGAGATATTTCTAAAACCAGGAATACCATGTGGGTCATTAATTTTAAGCTGCGTATTGCCGCCCATACCATGTGGAGCATCTATTGATGTGAATTCAACAATAATCATGCCGGCCCCACCGCGCGCCCTGCGTTCCAGATAGCTGACCAGGGCTGGGGTAACGTTGCCCTCGGCATCACAAAGACTTGTATCCATAGCGGGCATAATAATACGGTTTTTAAGTACAGCCCCGCCCAGACGGAATTGGGAAAATAAGTTAGGGTACTTTAACATAATTTGTTCTCCTTTCAAAAAAACAATAATTACAGGTATATACAAGTTATTTAAATTGTATACTATACATTGTTAAAAGTCAATATGGAAAAACAAGAATAATAAAAATATATTAAATGCAAAGGTTACGTTTCCTTAACACACAGTGTTTTGTAAGGCTTGAAAATAGGGCATACCTTGTGAATATATAATAAATGCGAGGCTTTTATTAGAATAGGGGGAGTCTTGTATATACACGTATTATAAAATACTTGACTATATATACATGTTATGATATAGTATGGATAAAACTACTAAATAACATTTTAAGGAGGATAAGATGATGAAGAGTAATCGGTTAGCTGGGGATGTAGCAATTGTTACAGGAGCTGCATCGGGTCTGGATCGGGGTGTTGCACTTGAATTAGCCATGAATGGTGCCGTGGTAGCCTGTGCAGACGTGAATGATGCTGAGAATGAGAAGACGGTGCAGCTTATCAGGGATGCTGGCGGGGATGCCTTTGCAGTACATATGGATATCGGCAATACCCAGTCTGTGAAAGACTCTTTTAAGCAGGTCTATGATAAGATGGGTAAGATTACAATACTTATTAACGGAGCTGCAGTATCCAGATTCACACAGATGCCGGAATGCAGTGATGAAGAGTGGGAATTTGTTATGAACATCAACTGTACTGGTGTATTCCGCACGATGAGGGAAGCGCACCCGTATATGAAGAAGTCCGGCGGCGGGAGAATTGTAAATATTTCTTCTACGTCAGGCAAGAGCGGCGGTAGCTGGTCAGGAGCACATTATGTGGCAGCAAAGGCTGCAGTCATCGGTTTGGCAAGATACGGGGCAGGATATTTCTGTAAAGATAATATCCGCTGTAATGCAGTATGCCCGGGAGTTGCAGATACGCCGCTTACGGCAGATGCTGATAAAAGCCAGACAGATGCAATGCTGAAAAAGATTCCGATGGGACGTAAAGCGACACCGGAGGATGTTGCAGGAGTTGTGCTGTTTCTTGTGTCTGAAGAAAGTCAGTATGTTACAGGTGTTTCAGTAGATGTAACCGGCGGCAGATATATTTACAATAATTAACCGTATCATACAGTCCCAATAACAGTTGCATTGTCATTAAAATTGCTGGGAGAATGAAACAGTCAGGAATAGACGTCTTTATATGTCTATGTAGCATAAAGTTTGGAGAGAAGTAATCGAAAGGAGGGAAGCGGATGAGTATAAAGGTGCTGAATATTAAAGACTATGAAGGCTTTTTCAAGATGGTTGAATCATGCAGCGGGACTGTAGAATTAGTTACAAGTCAGGGAGACAGGCTGAATTTGAAGTCTCAGTTAACGCAGTACATTGCCTTTACAGGGATATTTAAAAACAGCGATTCAATAGAAATGCAGATTGAGACATCGGACAAAGAAGATTTAAAGAAATTAATGTATTATATTATTCATGAATAGGGAGGAAAAAAGGATGTATCTTAATGGTGAACTCGTAACAAAAAAGTGGCTCGCAGGTCGGCTGGAGCATGTTATATGGGACAACGATGAGAAGATTATTACAGAACAGGTTAAGAAGGGGATTGAATATGGATTCCGTGTGATCTTTTCACCAAATCATCACTGGCATAACTATGTGCATGACCTTCTGGCAGGTTCTGGTGTTATCATGTCAACACCAATTAACTTTTATGATGGACTTATGCCGGCGGCAGCAGCGGCAAAACAGGCGGAGATTGCCTGCAAAGGAGGCTGCGGTTCTATTGATGTATACCCGGATATGGCGGCATGGAAGATGCGCAGATGGGATCTCATCACAGAGTATGTGCATGCTGTGAGGGAAAGCTT
This sequence comes from Eubacterium sp. BIOML-A2, assembly GCF_009680135.1. Lineage (NCBI taxonomy): Bacteria > Bacillati > Bacillota > Clostridia > Eubacteriales > Eubacteriaceae > Eubacterium > Eubacterium sp. BIOML-A2. The sequence goes on along the minus strand of NZ_WKZK01000006.1, from coordinate 14,506 downwards.
TGACGGTGAGGTCAAGGTACTGACCATGTGCAATGATTCATTGGATGATATGTACCGCATGTGTGAAGCAATTAAAGAAGGCGGCGCCACCCATATCAAAGCATATGATTACAATAAACAAGGAGCACCAATGAACAGAATCCAATTGCTGCGTAAGAAAGCAGATGAGCTGGGAATGGGGCTGAAGGCTTCAGGTAATGGGAAATATTGGACGACGGCTATCCTGATGGGAGCATATGCAGCAGGTGCTGATTACGTCAGCGCCAGTAATACATTTGAAATTGTGGATGATTTGCCGATTTTTGAAGAACTTTATTCGAAATATCAGTTCTAGGAAAGAATAGTTAATAGTATGGAATAAATACATAGGGGATGTCACACTAAATGAATAATTAGTGTGACATCCCCCTTTTTTTCAGTCTTAAAAGTTTAGCCATAACATGGTAGCCAGTTTTTGATATAGCTGTAAGAAGTTCTTGTTCTTTATTTTATTCATTATACTCAAACCTCAGCTTAATTTTATCGCCTCGGAAATATGCTCTCGTATACTCATAGATCACATCGGAGCTGGTTGCTATTTTGTCCTGCAAGAGCAGAAGCGGAAAGCCCGGCGGAATGTTAAGGATCTCCGCTTTCGGAACATCAGCAATGTAAGATTCCAGTGTTTCGACTACTTTGGCCCTGTTTAGAGCATAATTCATACTGAGTATTGCACAAAGCTGTTCATTCTCCAGGTCTTTCTTCTCTAATTCTGGACATAATACAGCAGGAACAAAAGTTTTATAGTAACAGACGGGAGTACTGTCTACATAGCGTACCCTTTTAATCTTAAATATCTCTTCGCCGGGAGATATGCTGAGCTTTTTGGAAACATAGTCATCACAGGGAACCTTCTCAATAGAAAGAAGTGAGGTAGAAACATTCTTTCCCTGGGCTTCTAATTGGCTCCGCAGTCCCATATAGGACAGGCCTGTAATCTCCAGTTTGGATTCACTTACATAGGTGCCTTTGCCGGGAATCCGGTAAAGCAGGCCTTCTGAAACCAGCTGGGTGATTACCGAACGTGCAGTCATCCGGCTGATGCCATAAATGTTGCAGAGTTCGTTCTCGGAGGGAATCGGGGAATCCGGAGCCCATTCCTCTGAGGATATTTTTGTCCGTATAATATTTTTTAATTGTATATACAGTGGGGTAGAACTTTTGCGGTCTAAATAATTCGATGTATCTGTAGACATGATTATTCCTCCTTTATCTATATAGTACAAGTATATACAAAGGTTATAAAAATTGCAAGGAAATTCAATGTTAATTCTATAAAACTCCGTTATATATCTATCAGAATGTATGGAGTGATAGTGTTTTTATTTATTTGTAATCCTAAAGAAATAAAAAAAGTAAATACAACTATACAAAATACACAAAAAAGCAAAAGAAAATTAGAGGAAAATGTAGAAAATTTGAAATGGAATTGACATATATAGAACGATGAGATATCATGTATATACAAGATATAACTGCAAAACAAATGGAAGGAGGAAGAAGCATTAACACCTGTTCGGAAATGGGAACAGGAATAATAATTGAACATGGGCACATGTGTAATAAAAAAGACTGAATATATCATGAATGCGCATGAAATATACTCAGTCCTTCCTAAAACAATGGTAGTCGTTTTAGAAGTATATTTTAGCAAATTTTATTACAATGTGCAACACCTGCAAAAAGAAATTGGAAAAGGAGGAAGTAATGAGCATTGTAATTACAATTATAACGGCGTTTGCTTCAGGTGTGCTGGGAAGCGCCCTGGGAGCAGTAGGGGCAGTGGTAATGACGGCTGTTGCCGCACTTGTAGGAATTGTAGGGAATATCTGCGGAGCAGATATAAACTTAGTAAATGAGATTGCATTCGGTATGTTTTTAGGGCCTCAGGTCTCCTTTGGACCGGCCTGCTGTGCTGCGGCCTATGCGAGAAAGAGAGGGTATCTGGAATCAAGCAAAGACATTTTTACCCCGCTGATATCCCTGAATCATCATGATACTCTTGTAATCGGAGGGGTGTTTGCGGTACTTGGCTGGTATCTCAATGTAGGGATTTCTAAGGTGATCCCGGGTGTGTTAGATACGGTGGCTTTAACAGTAGTCTTGATTTCAATTTTAGCCAGAATTATATTTGGCGATCACGGTTTGCGTTCGGCAATCGGAATTGTTCCGGAGGGGGCAAGGCGGTATTCACTTTTCTGTAAGCAAGTCTGGCTTCCTTATCAGACAGCAGCCAGCGGCGGAGAGATGATTTTAATTGGAGGCTGTGTCGGAGGTGTTTCAGGCTATATTGTACAGCTGTTTTGTTCGAAAGCGGCTGAGACAGGCAATACAGCGCTCATTGATGCATCCACCCTTCCGGTATGGGCGATTGCTGTTATCTGCTTTCTGCTGAATGCTTCCGGATTGAAAATACCTGTATATCATCATATTGGCCTGGTGGCAGGATATGCTGCGAGGATGGCATACCTGGGCGGCGGCACAGGAGAAAGCAGTGTGATTTGGGGTGTTGCATTCGGTATTCTTGCAGTATATGCGGGGGATTTACTGGCGAAGACATTTATGGTATTCGGAGAAGGATTTGTGGATCCGCCGTCTATGGCAATTGCAGTCTGCTCCATACTGCCACTTTTCCTGTTTCCGAAGCTGGGCATTGATCAGCCTCAAAATCCGCTGAATATTGCGATTCCTGCAATTATTATTGTAGGCGGTGTGGTGATCGGACTATATCAGGAAAGAAAATATAACACAGCGGAAGAAAAACAAAAGGCATGTTGTGGCGGTACACTGGAGAAGTCAAATTAATAGAATATGGAGGACCATAAGATTATGACAGATAAAAAATATGTAATTGGAATAGATGCAGGTACTACAGGAGTCAGAACTCTGATTTTTAACGCGGCAGGTGACATCTGCGCAATGGCGTATCATGAAAATCCGCTTGTATTTCCAGAACCTGGTAAAGTGGAACTGGATGCACAAAAGATTATTGACGGATGTTACTTTTCTACAAAAAAAGCCATGGAAGAGTCTGGTATTGATCCGAATGAAATCGGTGGAATCTCCTTTACATTTATGAGATCCAGTTTTGTGCTGAGAAAAAATGACGGTTCCTTTGTTCGGGATATTATTATGTGGCAGGATCTGAGATGTCAGGAGATGTTCCCGTGGATGGAGGAGCAGCTGAAGAAAAAGGATATGACTCCTGAGGACTTTTATAAAATCTCAGGTTTTCCTCTTTGCTCTACAACATGGCCGTCAGCAAAAATATACTGGGTGAAGAAGCATGAACCGCAGCTTTATGAAGAGGCGGATGTTATCCATTCGATCCATGCCTTGCTGGCCAATGCATATGGTGCTGAAGGGTTTATTGACGACAGGGAAGATATAGGCTGGTGGGGAATTATTGATGGGACAAAATTTGAGTTTGAGCCTAAGCTGGCAGATATTTTCGAAGTAGATATCGATAAGTATGCCCAAAATGCACCCGCAGGTACAGTAATAGGTTATACAACAGAAATAGTCGCAGAGAAGACAGGACTTGTTCCTGGAATCCCGATTATAGTAGGTTGTGGTGACCACCAGTGTGCTGCTATCGGTATGGGCAATAATCATGAGGGACTGGCCTCCCTGGTATTAGGGACATGCGGCCTGTTAGTAGGACATTCCCATGTTCCGCCGAGAGATCCGAATGCTTCCTGTCAGGTGCTTGGAACACCAATGGACGGGCAGTGGGAGATCGAAGCTCATTCCAATGCGGCGGCGTCCAGCTTCCGCTGGCTGCGCGATGCGATTATGCAGACTGAGTTTGCTGTGGCACAGCAGGGAAATGTAGATGTGTATGACATAATGACGGCAATTGCAGGGGAGGCAGAAGTTGGCTGTAAAGGTTTGGTTTATCTCCCTTGGAACGCAGGGGCGAACTGCCCGCATTATGATCCGACGGCCCGGGGCGCTTTCATCGGATTTACATTTGCGCACCGCAGGGCAGAGATTATCCGTTCTGTTATGGAAGGTGTTGCTTATGACATCAAGGACATGTACGTGAACCTTACCCAGGCAGGTTTGCCAAAGTTTGAAGTGCTCAGGCTTGGCGGTGGTGCTGCAAGAAGCTCTTTGTGGTGCCAGATTGTGGCGGACGTGCTGAATATGCCCGTTGAGACAGTTGAATGCGAAGAATCAACAGCATTGGGAGCAGGAATGCTGGCGGCAACCGGATGCGGAATGTATGATAATCTGCAGGATGCTATTGATAATATGGTGAAAATAAAAGATAGATTTGAGCCAATTCCAGAGAATGTGGCGAAGTATGAAGAGTTGTATAAGATTTTCAATGATGCATATGATGCACTGAAAGTAAAAGTATTTCCTGAAATATCTACATATCAGGGATATTAGAAGTGAATTGAAAGGGCAGCCAATATGACATGGCTGCCCTTTCGGTTTAAATAATTCTTATAACTTAGCTGAAATGTATTGACAAAACTGAAATTTGGAGTTACTATACCTGTATATACAAGTAATGCACAGGATATACAGGAGAAATAAAAGGAGGAAAGTGCTGTGAAGAAAAAGTTTCAAGCAGAAGAAACAGAAAAGTTTGCCCATCGTGTGAGATGGCATATAGTAGAAACCGTCATCCATCATGGGGAAGGGCATGCCGGTCCCTCTTTATCAGTGGCGGATATTCTCGCGGTTTTGTACAATGGCGTGATGGATTATGACCCGGAGAATCCACAGTGGGAAGACAGAGACAGGCTTCTGGTAAGCGGGGGACACAAGTGTCTTGGAATCTATGGGACTTTGGTGGAGGCGGGATATGCACCAGCATCGATCCTGAATGAGTATAATAAACTGAATTCACATGTGCCTGCCCACCCTGATATGTTTAAATTCCCAGGCATAGATTTTTCAACCGGGTCATTGGGGCATGGACTGCCGCTTGCATGTGGTATGGCGATGGCGGCCCGCCTAAAAAAGAAGGATTATAAGGTTTATGTTGTCATGGGAGACGGTGAACAGGGAGAAGGATCGGTGTGGGAATCAGCATCCTATGCGACTGCGAAAGGGCTGGATAATATTGTCGGTATTCTGGACAGAAACGGGCTGCAGATTAATGGGACAAATAAGGAGGTGTGTAACACCTCACCCCTGGAAGAAAGGTACCGTGCATTCGGATGGGATGTAGCAGTTGTAGACGGACATGATGTAAAGGCAGTTTATGGAGCACTGTCAAAGGCTCCATTTACGGCAGGTAAGCCGACTATGATAATCTGCAACACGATTAAAAGTAAAGGAATGCCTTTTGCAGAGGGAAAAGTAAAATATCACCATTGGAATCCCGGGAAAGCAGAGGCAGATGAAGCAGTCGCAGCGTTAGAAAAATATCAGGCAGAAAGGTGGGGGATTTAAAATGGGAGATCCAAGAAAAGCATTTGCAGACGCATTGTTAGAGATCGGCGGTCAGAATGACAGAGTCTTATCTGTAAGCTGTGACAGTGCCAGCGGAAGTGGTATGACGCCTTTTAACAATACATACCCTGACCGATATATTGAAGTCGGGATCAGTGAACAGACGGGAGTGGATATTGCGGCCGGATTGGCAGTGAATGGATTTATCCCGGTCATATCAGCCATAGCTCCGTTTATTTCCATGAGAGCGTATGAACAAGTGAGAAATGACGTGGGCTACTGCAGAACGAATGTTAAGCTGATAGGTTCCTCAAGCGGGCTTTCTCATTCGCCGGCGGGTTCCACACATCAGGCAAATGAAGACATTGCCCTGATGCGGACAGTTCCCAACATGGTGGTTGTCAATCCGGGGGACTGCTATGAGGTTGAAATGTCTTTAAAAAAGGCCGTAGAGTATGATGGACCGGTGTATATCAGGATGCCGCGGCATGCAATGGAAGATGTTCTGCCAAGAGAGGGACGGAAGTTTGAACTGGGAAAAGCGGAGGAGATTTTTACAGGGGCAATACTGGTCATTGCCACGGGAACTGTTTCGAATGAAGCGAAACAGGCGGTGCTAAGAATGCGTGACCAGGGAATGGACTGCGGTCTGGTCAATGTGCCCACCGTACAGCCTCTGGACGAGGATTTACTGCTGGCACGGATCAGGGAGGCGAAGCTGGTTGTAACGGTAGAGGAACACAGTACAATAGGCGGTCTGGGTGACGCCATTGCAAGTCTCATGGCGGAAAAACTACAGCGTTCACCAAGACTGAAAAAACTCGGGATTGCACCGGGGGCAAAGAATACAGGACCATACCGGGAATTGCTGGAGGCATATGGACTTACAGATAACAAGATAAAAGAAGCAGTAGAAGAAGCAGTAAAAAATCTGAAGTGAGACAGGAGGAAGTAAGGATGAAGTTTAAGACAACAATAGGTGCCCTTGCAGTACCGGTCAGAGGAGAGGAAGACTATACAGCACGGGTGGCAGATCAGGAAATCAGTATGGAAGAAGCAAAAGAATTAGGTGGAAATGTTCAATACATCGGGGTTACAAAAGACTTTAAAGAAGTGATTGATTATTTCCAGGTACCGAAGGGAGAACTTCCGGCAGGATTTCGTCTGGAATTTGCTTTGGATGCAGAAAAAGTCCTTCGGGCTAACTTAATCAGGGATATTTCTTACGATAAAAATAATACACTGCGGCCTACGAATCTGCTATTTTCGGCAGACAGTGCAAATCCGTACGAAGTAGCTCCGATTAAGGACCTGCTTTCGAACCTGACCTGCAATCCGGGTATTATTTATGATCTATTTATCAATAACCCAAAAGCTAATATTGGCAATCAGTTCAAGACACGTGACGAAGTTATGGAAGAAATCGGAAGGATACTTGGACCCGGTGCGGATATCAGCGTAGAATTAAATGACCCATTTGGAAAGAGTGATACAGAGATACTTGAGGAAGCAGCGAAGTTTAAAGAAATGCTTTCCAAATACAGGGTAGTTATTAAAGTGCCGCATACCGGTCCGGTGAATAAGGATAATGTGGGGCAGTTATTAAGCGGAGACAAGAGATTTTCCAAACGGTACAACGATGTATCGACAGGAGATGCATTCAGAGGGCATAATCTGGCTTTGATGCTGAAAGAGCATGGCTACCGCGTGAACTTCACATTAATGTTCGAGCCATATCAGACAGCATTGGCCCTGCAGGCAAGACCTTATTTTATAAACAGCTTTATCCGGCACAGATTTATGCAGTCTGAAGATATGAAAAAGTATCTCAGTCTGTATGAGGTAAGCCAGGACGAAAAGTATCTGGAAATGCTGCGTACATACATGCTGGAAAAGGATTATCTGGCAGCAGGAGAAACAGGATACAGCCTGCTTGCAGCAAAAGAAAAGGCGGAATTTTTACTAAAATACAGGAATTTTGACAATAAAGAGGGAAGCGACGGACTGGATGGAATCCGGCATAATTTGAGGCTGCTGCGCCAGACAAATCTGGAAGATACCAGACTCATTATCTGTAGTATGGAAGGCGAGAAAAACTATCCGGATATCGACAGGCTGCTGGCTTCAGATGAATATGGGGATATGGCAAGAAGGGTGGTACTTACAGCCGAACCAAACTATCTCGCCCAGTTTACAAGCGCTAATCAAGTGGTTTCTTACCAGAGGAGATTCATGAATGCTGCCAATGGTATGAAGTAGTACCAGAAAATGACTGGTGAAAGGGAGGTTTTGATATGAAGACAAAATCTTTTAGAGAAGAATTACAAAATGCAAAAGAACATAGCTATGCAGTCGGTGCTTTTAATATTTTTAATTATCTTTCTGCGCGTGCGGTAATCCGTGCAGCACAGAAACTGGATTCCCCGGTCATTTTACAGACTTCAACCCAGACCGTAAGGAAGTTCGGGCCTCAGGAATTGGGGACGATGCTTCGTCAGCTGGCTTGGAATGCTTCTGTCAATGTGATTATACATCTGGATCACTGTCAGAATGTTGAGATGGCGAAGGCATGCATGGATGCAGGATGGGATTCTATCATGTTCGATGGCTCACACTTTCCGCTGGGGGATAATGTCCGTATGACGAAAAAGGTGATTGCCTACGCGAGACCACGAAAAATATATGTTGAGGGAGAATTGGGACGCATTGCCGGTGTTGAAGATGACTTAAAGGTGGACGAGAAAAATGCCATGGGAGCAACGCTGGACGAATCTCTTTACTATGTGAAAGCAACAGGCGTAGATGCATTTGCACCGGCTGTAGGCACGGCGCATGGCGTTTATAAAGGAACTCCCGTGATTAACTTTGACCTTGTAAAAGTACTGAAGGAACAGATTGATACACCAGTTGTGATTCATGGCGGAACCGGGCTTAGCGAGGAAACGTTTCGTATGCTTATTAAGAATGGGGGCGCGAAAGTTAACGTTTCTACAGCAATTAAGCATGCTTATATTGACGGCTGCAAGGAATATATTCAAAACAATCCTGAGAAGCTGGATCCCATAGACTTTGACCAGTACCTAAACTGTAAGATAGAAGATGTCGTTATGTACCATATGGAATTATTTAGAAAGGATATGAAATGATGGAAAAGGCGGCGTATGCTTATGACCTGCATTGTCATACAACCAGGTCTGATGGGGCAGATACCCCAGTGGAACTGGTTGACAATGCTGCTGATCGTGGGGTGAAGGGCATTGCAATTACGGATCATGACATTGTGCCTCCAAAGACAGTCACTTTGAATGGGAAAGAGATTGATATCTGCGAATATGCGGAGTCAAAGGGAGTATTAGTGATAAGAGGGATTGAAATATCCTGTGAGACAGAAGTGGAAGATGTACATATTATATGTTTTCACTGTGACTGGGAGGCGCCATTTTTTGAGAAGCTTCAAAAAGATGTAACTGCATCAAAAATAGAGAGTTATCATCTTTTGGTTGAACGTTTAAGAGAAGATGGCATTGACGTGACTTGGGAGGAAGTTCTGGAAAATAACGGTACACCGATATCTGAGAATTCTGTTCAAAAAAAGATGATATTCGAACTCCTTGCAAGAAAAGGGGCGGCAGAAGACTGGAGTAAGGCAAAGCTGATGGTGAAGAATACAAAAAGATATCAGATTCAACGGGGAAAGCCGGATCCGGTTTGCGTAATTAAGGAAATAAAGCGTATGGGCGGTTATACTGTCATGGCACACCCATTTCTTGTAAATGAGCCGGTTATGATAAAGGGCGGTATGATGGATCGTTTTTCGTATATCGACAGACTGATAGACGCAGGGCTGGACGGGATAGAAGGCTGTTACACTTATGACAAAACGAGTTATGGCGGTAATTTGACGAAGGAAGAGATAGAAAAAGTAATACGAGGAACATATCGTAACCGGCTGCGTCTGATATCGGGCGGTTCGGACTACCATGCGGATTATAAGAAAAGTGTTAAGAGTCCACGTCAAATAGGAGAATGTGGTGTGACAGAGTCCTATTTTATGTCCAATGAGATCTTATGCAGTTTGGTGTAGTGCTCCAATGATAATTCATCATAAATTGTTCTGCAAAATTGAAAAAGAAAAGGATCAGATATAAATATGAGTAAGAAAATAGTCTATTTTGATATTGACGGTACGATTTATGATTTTCAGAATGGGATTCTGGAAGATACAAAAAAAGCTATATGCCAGATCTTGGAGACTGGAAATTATGTATGTCTTTGCTCAGGCAGAAGTCGATCCAGAATATATGATGATGTGTTCATGGACTTTGGTATACAGGGAATTATCGCTGCCGGCGGGGCGTATGTAGAGTGGCAGGGTGATGTACTTGAGAACCATGTGATATCCCCGCAGCTTGCTGATTATGCAGTGGAGGTCCTGCGAAAGAACCGGCTCGTGCCGGTTCTGGATGGACCCCGGTATCTGTATTATGACGAAGGCGAATATACAGTACAAGTAGACTATTATCAGGAATTAATAGAAGAGAAGTTGGGAAAAAAACGCCGTTCTATTACTGGGAATTACGGCAATATGGAAGTGAACAAAATCAGCGCAAAAAAAGTAGATGGTTTTCAGGAAAAAGCTGCTATAGAAGCATTGAAGCCCTGGTTCAGAGCAATCGTGCATGAAGGCATTACCATTGAGTTTGTTCCGCATGGATATTCAAAGGGCAAAGCAGCAAAACAGCTGGCAGAGCGATTAGGGATTTCAATTCAGGATACATATGGATTCGGTGACAGTATGAATGACATTGAGCTTATCAGTCAGGTGGGACATGGAGTTGCGATGGGCAGCAGTGTGGAAAGGCTAAAGGAAGAGGCAGAGTTTATAACAAAAACCAGACTGGATGGAGGAATCAGATACGCGTTGGAACAGTATGGCTTAATTTGAAACAGATCGTTATATAAACAGTTTTATAAATTATAACAGGTAAGGAGGAAATGGGATGAAGATTGCGTTTGGATGTGACCCTAATGCGGCTGAATATAAAAAAATACTGATACCTTATGTACAGGAGCTTGGACACGAGTGTGTTGATTATGGAAGTGATGATCCGATATACGCAAATACGGCAGTCAAAGTTGCAGAGGATGTAGCAGCAGGACAGGCAGACAGAGGGATCTTGATATGCGGTACGGGGATTGGAGTAAGCATCGCGGCAAATAAGGTGAAAGGAGCCTATGCGGCCTTAGTGAATAATGTGTATCAGGCCCAGAGGGCACAGCTTAGCAATAATGCAAATATCATGACAATGGGCGCTCAAGTTACAGGAATTGAGCTTGCAAAATGCCTGGTGAAAGAGTATTTGGGCGTGGCCTATGACCCAAACAGTAGATCAGCATCTAAAGTAGAGCGGATTATGCAATATGAGAAAGAAACGCATTGAACTACTATTAGAAAGGGGAAGGTTATGCACAGCAGGATGGGAAAGGAGCGAACCGGAAAAATGGACAACATATGTTATGCACAGGGGTATATAGAGAAGCTCAGGAGAATGATGGATAACGGTACAATAAATTCTTATAAAGCAGTTCAGATGTTGGATCAAGAAATGGGGAACGATGGGCCATTCAGGGAATTTTATAGGGAGAACCGTTTAAAAATAATTGATAGTTTGCTGCGATAGGGCTTTCATCTTCTTCAAAAACAAAGCATACACTTTCTTTTGTAAATGTACCAAGTTTACCGAAAAGTAATTTATGCTGCCTCCAAACACCTTATGGATATTGAACTCTTTTTTGGATGCAGAACAGTGCCAATTTATGGTATGATTAAACATATTGGAACAGAAGGGAGAATCATAATGCCACGAATGAGAAGAAGAGACCGTGAAATTGAGAGCCGGGAAGAGATACTTCATGTACTGGATACATGTAAGGTCGTACATCTGGCCATGTATGATGAAGATGGGATTTATATGCTGCCCATGAATTTTGGATATACATACGAAGACAATAATCTGGTAATTTATATCCACGCAGCACTGGAGGGTAAAAAGCTGGACCTGTTAAGAAAAAATCCAAATGTGGGATTTGAGCTGGACTGTGACCATGAACTGATAGAGGGAAGAGTCCCGTGCCAGTATGGATTCCGCTACGCCAGCCTGGTGGGAAAAGGCGTGGCCGAGTTTGTGGAGGAGCCCCAGGAGAAGATGGAGGCATTGAGTGTATTAATGAAATGCCAGACTGGAAAAGATTTTGAATTTACCGAGCGGCTTGTGACAATTGTGTCAGTTATTAAAATAACAGCAAAAGAACTGACTGGAAAACGGAGAGAATAGAAACGGTAGGCAAAGGGGTCTGACCCCTTTGCCTACCGTTTTCAGAATTGTTTTACAATTACGATTTTACAAATTTCTTACAAAATCTTGAATTCTATTTGATTGTTAATTAAAAAACAGACTGCTATAATTTCCGTAGTCCGATTGAAATAAGAGTACAGCCTTGTCTGAACTCTTACCGATCGAAGATACAAAGATTGAGAGGAGATTTATAAAATGAAAAATTACAAATTGCTGACACCGGGTCCGCTGACGACTACAGACAGTGTAAAGCAAGAAATGCTGTTCGATCACTGCACCTGGGATGATGATTATAAATCAATTACACAGGATATTCGGAAAAAGCTTCTGGAGCTGGCACATGTTTCTGAGGACGAGTATACGGTTGTTCTGATGCAGGGAAGCGGAACCTTTGGAGTGGAAGCGGTTTTGTCCAGTGTGATTGCAAATGACGATAAGCTGTTAATTGTTGCCAATGGCGCTTACGGCGAACGAATGGTAGATATCGCAGAGCATGCCGGCATTTGCCACGTTGTGTACAACGAAGTTTACTATAAAGTACCGGATGCGCATAAGGTTGCAGAAATTCTCGACAACGATCCATCCATTACCCACGTATCCATGGTCCACAGCGAGACAACTTCCGGGATTCTCAATGATATTGAGGCAGTCGCTAAGGCTGTGAAAGCAAGGAACCGTACGATGATTGTGGATGCAATGAGCAGTTTTGGCGGAGTGGATATTCCTGTAGGCGAGTGGGGAATCGACTTTATTATCAGCAGTGCTAATAAATGCATTCAGGGAGTGCCGGGATTCTCATTTGTCATTGCAGACAGAGAAAAACTGATTGCAAGCAAAGGGAAAGCGAGAAGCCTTTCCCTGGATCTATACGACCAGTGGGAGACCATGAACAAAGACGGAAAGTGGCGCTTTACCTCCCCAACACATGTGGTTCTGGCGTTTTCACAGGCACTGAAGGAAATGGAAGAAGAAGGGGGCATACCGGCAAGAAGCAGACGTTATACCGAGAATAACAAACTCCTGATTCAAAAGATGGCAGAGCTTGGAATCCATCCGTATATAGACGCGGAATATCAGGGGCCAATCATCACAACTTTCTACTATCCTGAGAACCACACGTTTTCTTTTACAGAAATGTATACATACATCAAAGAACGCGGATATGCAATTTATCCCGGAAAAGTAACGGAGGCAGACACATTCCGTATCGGTAATATCGGAGAGATATACAGAGACGACATTTTGAAACTGATGGAGATTATAACGGAATTTCTGGGGGAGAGCAGCCATGAATAAAAATATAGAGGCGGTTATATTTGACTGGGCGGGAACAACGGTAGATTACGGCTGTTTTGCACCGGTAAAAGCATTTGCGGAGGTGTTCAGACAGGCAGGAATTGAGCCCACAATGGATGAGGTAAGAGAGCCGATGGGAATGCTGAAAAGAGACCATATTAAAACAATGCTGGAAATGCCAAGAATCCGTGGATTATGGGAGAAGAAGTATGGAAAATCCCCATCAGAGCCGGATATCGACCAATTATATGCGTCCTTTGAAGATAAATTACTGGGAATACTGGATGAATTTGCCGATCCCAAGCCATACGTACTGGAAGTTACAGCCAGGCTGCGTGAACTGGGAATCAAAATAGGATCCACCACAGGCTATACAGACGAAATGATGAAGATTGTCGTGCCAAAAGCCAAAGAGGCAGGATACGAGCCGGACGCATGGTTCAGCCCTAATTCCGTCGGAAATGCAGGACGCCCCTACCCGTATATGATCTTCAAAAACATGGAAGCCCTCAAAGTAACATCCATTGATCATGTCATCAAGGTAGGAGACACCATATCAGACATCAAAGAAGGTAAAAATGCAGGCGTCTATACCATAGGAGTAGTAGAAGGCAGCTCAGAAATGGGCCTGACAGAATCCGAATACAACGCACTGCCGGAGGCAGAAAAAAAGGAAAAAGCAGAGGCAGTAACCATCAGATTCATGGATGCAGGCGCAGATGCAGTAATCCTGAATATGAAAGAGCTGTTGGAAATTGAAATGTTTAGGGGGATGGCTAAGGGGCGCTGTGCGGAATCGTGACAGGACTCTTTTGGATGCGGAATTGTGGTGTAACAGCCGCTAATCAAAATGAAAGCCAACATGATGAATACCGCCGACAAACACGGGAATGCAGGATGCATTCCCGTATAAGTCGGCTTAAAAGCAGGGCTGGCGGCCCTGCTTTTAATTCATATGTTGGCTTTCATTTTGATGAAGCGGCTGTAACACCACAAAAGACGCATCCAAAAGAGTCCTGTCACGATTCCGCACAGCTGGGCTTCAACCAGTCGGAAGAAACATTCCATATTCCGGGGGAGGCGCTGGCGGGGGCGGCGTATTTATAATGGCTATGCGGTTAAGTGTGCTCAGAAGAAAAATATGCAATATTCAAAACTAACGGAGCACCTCTCATCAAGCCCAGCCAGTCCCATACGCTGCTCCCGCCGAAATTCCCCTTAAGGAGAATTTGAAGTTCTGACCGGAAGAAGCCCAGCCTGTCTGAAATGTGGTGGGGGATGCCGCCGGGAAGCAGGGGAGGGGGGCTGGGAGCATAAAGTGCGCGGTGACCAGTCAGGAGATAGGTAAGTCTTTTGTTTCAGGAGATAGGTAAGTCGATTCAACAGGTGGTAAGTCGAATTGT
>NZ_WKZK01000069.1:0-28512 GCF_009680135.1 Eubacterium sp. BIOML-A2 | reverse complement strand
TAAAACTGGCCGTTTAATATGGCCCTGACTGGCCGGGAAATGCGGCCCTGCTGGCCGCAGAAAGTGGCTGTTTGCACAGATCCTCAAAAAGTAGTGAAATTCACTTTTTTACAAAAAGATGCATTGGAAATTGCACGAAATATGCAGATGAATATAAAAACTGAGCGTAAAGAAGATGATTTATGGGGGACGATAGAAATGTCATTTAATAATATGTGGTTTTTAGATTCGGCTCCTAGTGAATGGAAAGAAATTTGGAATAACTTGATGAAAGAAGCTCAGAGAGTGTATATAGAAGCAAAAGATAACATGGTCATGTATCAATATTATTATGATTTGGCGGTAGAAGTTCCTTGTGTGTAGACAAAATACAAATAATGATATATGAATGCTGTTCTGTAATAATTTTATGATATACTGTGGATATGATATGTAAAAATAGTCGGAGAAAGATTTGTGAATGTACGATTATTTAGGAGGAAAAAGCATGACAGATGCAGAACAAAGAGAGGCTGCCCGTCAATTTGTAAACCGATGGATGGGAAAAGGGAAAGAAGATGAAGATGGACGTTCTTATTGGATTGATTTATTGACGAATGTTTTGGGAATGGATAATGTGACAGAACGTTTGAACTTTGAAAAGAAAGTTGTAATTGATGGAAATACAAAACGTATTGATGTATATATTCCTGAAACACGAGTAATTATTGAACAGAAGAGTCTTGGAAAAGCATTGGATCAGAAAATCAGGAATTCAGGAGATGTTGATCTTACTCCATTTGAACAGGCAGACAGATATAATGGGAAGCTGACTTTTGATGAAAGAGCTCGGTGGATTGTTACGTCAAATTTTGCTGAAATTTGGATTTATGATATGAACCAGAAACAGCCAGAACCGACAAAGATTGCTTTAGATGAATTACAAAGCAAATATCCATTGTTGGACTTCTTGGTGAAAAAGGAAGTAAAGACAATATCGCATGAAATGGAAGTATCAATAAAAGCAGGAGGTATTGTTGGGCTTATTTATGATGCGTTTTTAAAACAATATCGTATACCAGATATTAAGGAAAAGGATGAAACATTTGAGCAGAAAGAAAAAAGAGAGCATAAACTAAAGAGCCTGAATGCTTTATGTGTGCGAATTGTTTTTTGCTTGTATGCAGAAGATGCTGGTATTTTCGGAAAGAGAAATATGTTCCATGATTATTTGGAAACATATGAAGTAAAGGATTGCCGGAGAGCTTTATTAGAATTATTTAAGATATTGGATACACCTGTATCAGAGCGAGACGAGTATTTGGAGGAAGAACTTGCTCAGTTCCCGTATGTAAATGGTGGGTTATTTGCTGATGAAACTATTGAGATACCACCTTTTACAGAGGAAATTAAAGAATTACTTCTTACAAAAGCGTCAGAAGATTTTGATTGGAGTGATATTTCTCCAACTATATTTGGAGCGGTATTTGAATCTACATTAAATCCTGAGACCAGACGTTCAGGAGGAATGCATTATACATCTATTGAAAATATACATAAAGTTATTAGTCCGCTTTTTTTGGAAGATTTGCAAAAGGAATTTGATAGTATTAGAGCAATTCAAGTGAAGCGTACCAGAGATAAAAAATTGGAAGAATTCCAAAATAAATTGGCATCACTTACATTTTTTGATCCTGCGTGTGGTTCTGGAAATTTCCTTACAGAAACATACTTGTCGCTTCGTCGTTTGGAGAATGAGGTGATAAAGGAAAAAGTTGGCGGACAAATGACATTGGTAGAGGTAAATAATCCAATTAGAGTTTCTATTCAGCAATTTTATGGAATAGAGATTAACGATTTTGCAGTTACAGTTGCAAAAACGGCTTTATGGATTGCAGAATCTCAAATGTTGGAAGAAACGAAAAATATTGTGTATGGATTTAATGATGATTTTCTTCCTTTAAAGACATATGTAAATATCACAGAAGGAAATGCATTAAGAATTGATTGGAATGATGTAATTCCTGCAGAAAAATTATCGTTTATAATGGGAAATCCGCCATTTGTAGGAGCACGTTGGATGGCGTCGGAGCAGAAGGAAGATGTTGAGAAGATATTTGAAGGATGGAAGAGTATAGGAAATCTTGATTATGTTAGTTGCTGGTATAAAAAAGCAGCTGACTATATGGGAAATTATAATATCAGAGCAGCATTGGTATCAACTAATTCAATTACACAGGGAGAAAGTGTTTCGATTCTCTGGAAACCGCTTTTTGAATCAGGTGTACATATTGATTTTGCATACAGAACATTTATATGGGATAGTGAAGCGTCAATAAAAGCGCATGTTCATTGTGTAATTGTTGGCTTTAGCAGAGCTGTAAATAATAAGCAGAAAATAATTTATTCAGGTGAGAACGCAATTCCGGCGAATAATATTAATGGATATTTGCTTGATGCAGAAAATATATTCATTGAAAAAAGAATGAAACCATTGTGTAATGTTCCTGAAATAGCATTAGGTGGGCAAGCAATTGATGGTGGATTTTTAATATTGACGGAAGAGGAAAAGGAAGAGTTTTTGGAAAAAGAACCACAGGCTTCTCCGTTTTTTAGACATTATATGATGGGAAAAGATTTTATTGATCGAAAGCCGAGATATTGTATTTGGCTTGTTGGAGCTGATCCTGGATTATTAAAAAAATGTCCGATGATATTAGAACGGGTGAATAAAGTACGTGAATTTAGACTTAGTAGTACAAGAGCGAACACAAAAAAAGCGGCTGAGAATCCAACTTTATTTGCATCAATACTTGAACATAAAAATCAATATATTGCGATTCCCAAAGTTTCTTCTCAGAATCGTAGATATATTCCAATGGATTATTTAGATGGTGAAATTATTCCGGGAGACAAATTATTCACTATGCCAAATGCATCATTTTATGAATTTGGTGTATTGATGTCGAATGTTCATATGGCATGGATGCGAGCAGTGTGTGGAAGATTAAAAAGTGATTATAGTTATTCAAACACAATAGTGTATAACAATTTCCCGTGGCCTGTAGTAACGGAGAAGAATCGGGAACAAATTGAAAAATCGGCACAGGAAATTTTGAAAGCAAGAACATTATATCCTAATAGTAATCTTGCGGCTTTATATGATCCTTTAACAATGCCAGCCGAGTTACGGCGAGCACATACTGCAAATGATAAAGCTGTTATGGCTGCGTATGGCTTTAGTACAAAAATGACGGAAGCAGATTGTGTGGGAGAGTTGATGAAATTATACCAGAAAATGCAATGATAAAAGTTTATAGAGCTGTTTTTTGCTCAAAGTAAAATATTTGAAAACATAGAATATTCCAAATCCATAAAAGCTGAATGAAAACCAATATGGGAATTTTACAGGTGGTACAAAATTTGTAAAATTTTCATATTGGTTTTTTTGTAATCTGTAAAAATTATAAATTTGGATATCAAGTAAGGTTTCGGATTTTTGATTTTTATGTATTTTTCAATTTTGGATATGGCTCCGAAATTGGCAATTTTGCGGAAGTGTATCCACACTTCCTGTCCTTGCTATTTTTTAATCACATGGTGATTTCACAGGGATATAGGGCTGTTTAGCCTATTTTTTCTCCCTGTGCTGTGACCGAAGAAATTCGAGGAACCAATTATATATTTATGCTGAATGTGAGGAACTGGGGAGCACAATCCTCAGCAAGATTCCAACATCCGAAAAATGCCGTATTGCTAAAATAGCGATATGGTATTACCGGGGTGGATCTTGCTCTAGTGTGTACTGAGACCTCGGCATAAATAGAAAAATGGGTTTGGGGAATCCCCAGCAAGATGAAAACCTGATGAGAGAATATTGTGATGAAAGACAATATTGTTAAACACAGGTGGATCTTGCTCTGGGGTAAGAAAGAAGTATCTTTATATTATCAAAATGATATTTGGAGTTTATGTTGTTGGAAAGTCGTAAGCAGGAAGATAACTTCAAGTTGTTGGTGCAAATATAATGAATAGAAGTGTCCAGTACATTTTTGGTGATGGGTATTTTGGTGGAATCCATTTTTATTTATTTTTGAATAATAAAATTTTGAATCTGCAGCCGATTCTGCCTGCCGGACAATGTTTTTAGATATCTGTAAACGTCACGGACCGGAACTTGATGAAGAACCATCGGATGATGGAAGAAAGTATTTGGAAACACGATAGAAGCAAACGCTGTACTTATCGTCTTGTCTGGCAGGGAAGATTATTAGGCATTAACCAGAGAGATATCGGCAGAGAAAACAGAAGTGATAGACAATGATATTTGTTAGATATGCTTCTTGTCGTTGGCTGCATCATATTAAAACGCTTTTTACGTTAAAAAAGTGCTGTGATCACAAGGCTTTTTGCAAGCAAAAATGAAAAGGCTATATATAGGTAGCCTGTGAAACTGGAAGTGCCCATTTTGGGTCTGATTTAAAGAATAATGTTCTGACAGAGACCAATGGAATGACTCTCTGCTGGGGCTCCAAAAGAAAGGAGAAATGATTATGGAAAAAATGATGAATACAAAAACAGAGGGTAACACATTTACAAAGAAAATCGGGCAGACAGTCTATGTTGTCCGTTATCATTTCAATGAAAATGCAAAGGAAACAATGCAGGAGAAGATTAACCGGATGCTGGTTACAGAAGCAAGTCGACAGGCAGTGTATTAAAATTAGGTGGATGTAATTGAAGAAAAAATATGATATCATGTGAGTAACAAATCGTTAAGAAAAGAATCGAAGGTGGTGCAAACGAAAAAGCAGTATTGAGACTTTTTATTAACTGCCCTTTCGTTTGCATCAATTTCGATTTTTTCTGGTTGAACAAAGCGCGTCAACTCTATATGGACTTTTAATTCTGACACTCTATTTATAATAGGATAGCGTGTACACATAGAAACACATAGAATTTATAATTCAGTCCTGTATTATGACACCAGAAATAAGCCTCCCTAAGGAAGCTAAAAAAATATACAGTTATGATAGGTTAACAGAGCATATGTGGTTTTGGTTTTATAAAATGTTGTTCTGTAGGCAGAGGGATAATCTTACCACCACAGGAAGAACACTTGCATATATCTTTATTATAAAGAAGACGGATAATGGCAGGTGCATCCATATCTTTCAGCTTGGAAATATATTTTTTGCAACCAAGGATGTTTCTGCATAGGGTAATCTTTTTCTTCTTATTTCTGGATGAAAGAAGACCATAGTGCCTGATACGTACAAAGCGTTTTGGGGGAACATGCATTAAAAATCGACGGATAAATTCCTCGCCGGATAAGGTGATCTCTTTCCAAAGCCCTTGGTTTTTGTAATCTTTAGCAGAAAATGTAACTGTAGATTCTGTCATACTTTTGATACGGTAGTTGCTGATAGCAATCCGGTGGGTGTATTTTCCAAGGTATCTGATGACAGATTCGGCACCGTTAAATGGTTTCTTGCAATAAGGAATCCATTCCTTTGTATAGCAGGTATTTAACAATTCCTTGAAAGTATAGTAGTTTTTGTAAGGTGCAGCCGATCCATGAAATTCAAGCCTGTCATTTTCCCAGAGCTGCTTAAGTTCAGCCATATATTTTCCACGAAACGTTTTGGAGATCACCTTAATCGGAAGGAAAAACTCTTTCCCATTGTCTTTCCAATGATTTTTCGCATCCAGTCCTCCACCAAGAACAATCGCATGGATATGAGGATGAAAGTTCATGGTACTTCCCCATGTATGGAGGATACAAATATAGCCGATATCAGTCCCAAGATATTTACTGTCAGCAGCAAGTTCACTGAGAGTATCTGAAGCCGCATGATAAAGAGCAGCGTATAAGAATTTCTGGTTGCTGTAGATAATGGGATTAAGTTCTTCTGGAACTGTAAAAACTACATGGAAATAAGGGGCATCTAAGATATCCTCCCGCCGTGCATCTACCCATTTTTCTTTTGGAAACTCCTGACACATAGGACAGCACCTGTCACGGCAGGAGTTATAGTGGACTGATATGCAGCCGCAGTCCTCGCATACGCTTACATTCACACCAAAGGCACCAGTTTTGCAATTCATGATGTGGTAAGCGGCCTTTCGCTGAGCGGGAGAAATATCATGTGTGGATTCAAATGATGAATAAAAACGATGAAAAACATCCTGAATCGTACAATCCTTACTCATGATTCACCACCTTCCGGGTTGTCGAACGGGCTGCGGATCCCAAGAAGTGTCTTGTTGCTCACATGAAGGTAAACATCTGTAGAGCGAGGATCAACATGTCCAAGAAGTGACTGGATATATTTTATATCTGTGCCACTTTCGAATAGGTGGCTGGCAAAACTATGACGACATGCATGAGAGGAAACATGACGGGTAATGCCGGCGAGTTTAGCACTTTTCTTAAAGAACTGGTTAACACTGGCTATATCAAGATATCCACCGGTCCAGGAACTTGGGAAAAGGATATCTTTAGGGCGACCACATTTGTACCAATACTCAGTGAGAAGGTCTAAATTTTTTTGAGACAGAATCGTATACCTGTCAATTCTGCCTTTGGTTTCACGAACATGAATTGTCATGTTGGTACGGGAAATGTCATCATAATGGAGATGAACGACCTCCGATACACGTAATCCGGAAGAATACATAGTTGCAATAATCGCTTTATGCTTCAGATTCGGGGTGGCGTCAATGATTGCATTTATTTCATCGCAGGACAGAACGGCAGGAAGATTGCGCTCTCTTTTCATAGCCGGGACAGTGTCATCATCCCAGACAGTCTTCAGCACCTTTTTATATAAGAACTTTATTGCAGACCGATAGTGATTGTGAGTTTCAGGAGACCTTCCTTCCAGACGTTTGGCAGTAAGAAAACTTTCCGCATCTTCAAGTGTAAGATCAGAAACATTTTTCCAATCCAACGAAGGAAGTAACTGACATCCGAGCAATACAGTTGAATAGTTCTTTCACGCAGGTTACGTTTTTCCGCTTCATTGCGGATAGATTCAAAAATATCTTTATACATAATAAAACCTCCAGAATAAGTAGTGTTAATAATTACATCTACCTATTCGGAGGTGCATTAGCGTCATAATTCCGATTGCGGAAGAGACTGGAAAATGTTATTCTTATCATAGGCAGTGGAGCTTTCTTAGTTCAGTTGTTTCGTGTGGTAACTTAACAATAACGGATTATGGAAAGTAATTCCACTGCTTTTTTAATAAAAATAAAACTGCGCCAAAGCCTTGGCAGGCCATCGCGCAGCGATTTTGTTCAATCGGTATTTGGAGGTAATTTAAATGGAAAACAAAATTGTAGGTGCTATTTTCTGTTTCATGTCAGCAGTTTTAATTTCTGCACGATATATTTCTGCTGCGATATTTATGAGTGGAGTAGTTTCGTGGAATGCCACTTTATTTGCAGCCGGTCTTGAATGTGTAGGTCCTTTTTTAGCAATAGCGGCTGGTATTGCGTTTATTATTGGAATCCTTTTTCTGGGATATGGGCTGTATCTGGATATTAAAAAGATGAAGAAGTAGAACAATTCCCATTTATTGGGAAGTCGCTGAGAACGAAAAATCGGAAGTTTTAAAGGAGGAATACCATGGGATTATTTGGTAAAAGCAAAAAAGAACGAGAAACAGAATACATGAGCAGATTAGATGTTCCATCGTGTTTAAAAGAAGATTTTGAATTGATTATTGATGATATATTTACAATAGGTAATTGCGAAACAAGTACGGTAACAAAAGAACTAAAAAGGGAGGGCTTTCGCATGTCTGCTGATAACGCCAATCGCCTAAACCAATTAAATATGTTATATGCAAGAGCATGTACCTGAAGCCTGTTGGCATTTACCATTCTGGTATGACTGCTTACGGAAGCGAAATCGAAACCTGATTTGCTTTCTTTGATAAAGTTTTCCATCAGTCCTCTCTTGCAGTAAAATTTGATGAGATACCCAGGCGAGGAATCCATGTTTGTGACAACAAATGTATACATGTAAATCATCTGGTTTTCCGGCTTTTCAATCTTGCATACCACGCGCCTTTCATAAGGTCATGAACCTGCTTTATACATGAATTCACCATAAACTACCGCATAATCCACTTTGTTATTCTTGGTAATCTCATTGAGTTCATCCACAAGGTGGGATGCTTTTTCACGGAGAATTCCATTCTCCTTCAGGCGGATCGCATAGCCTGTGCCGTTTTCCTCACACTGCTTATAAAGATCAGGCGCAGCGAAACCGCTGTCACCACGAAGCAGAATACGGGTTGCAGGATAATCATTCAGATATTCATCAAGTATTGGCTGCAGGAAGTCAACTACTCCGGTACAGGAATACTGTGTTCCGTCACGAAGCTGGATTTTTATTAGATCCCCGGTCATTCCATCATAACAGACAAGTGGATGGTAGCCATTACTCTGATAATGGAAGTTAAAGGCTCTGCCTTCCTGTTTACCGTATGCATCAAGGAGAGTGGAATCAAGATCCAGAATAACAGCTTGTGGCAGCTGGATACTGTAGATTTTCTTTCTCAGCATTCTGCCAATAGTAAGGAACTGGTTTAAGGTATCTTCATCCATACGGTTAAAGAATCTTGAAACAGTAGGCTGTGATGCAAGGGCATCTTTTTCAAGTATAGACTTAAATACCGGATCATTCGTCAATTCATCGGAAGCATCATCTTCGGAATAACCGGCAATGATCATATATATCATCTGGAGCAGGTTTTCCTGATCCGTATGATATCTGAATAATGCAGAATCTCGCTTCTTTCCGCATTTAGCCCCGTAAAAGTTACGCACGCTCTGTCAATATGATAGCCGTCTTCCAAATCCCCTAATCTCTTCAGCGCATCCCCATACAGAGTAACTGTTCCGTTTTCTATATCATAATCAAATTCACCTGGCAAAAATTTCGAGTCTCCTACCCCGGCCGCTTCACACTGATTTATAAAGCGGCATGTCAGCCACACTTCTGTAATCTTTTCCACCCGAAATTCGCCCGTACCGTTCTCAAATCTGTATACCAGATCCTGGGATCCGTCTGTGATATAGGAAGCCTCTGTCGGGGAAGGCCTTCTGCTGTATTCTTCTGTGTAAACGAAATCCTCCGTACTCTCAGATTCCCCAGCTTCGTTCTCCGGAACAGCTTCACTGCCGGTGATTTCGGACTCCGCCCTCAGTTCTGCGTTCCCTTCCGCAGTTGTTCCGGCTGCGGTCTGGCCTTCGACGGCCGATACTCCCATCGGCATGAACGTCATCACAGCCGCGCAGATTCCAACTGCCATGATATGGCCTCATCTCTTCCTGTTTCTCATGAATCCTCTCCTCCATTCATCATTCGTATTTTCTCATATCTTATATTCCCCTGATTTCCCCTAAACCATTTACCCCCCCCCGGTATATTTCTGTCAACCACTTTATGAAATATTTTTGGATAATTTGGCAACGGTTCAGCCTGCAACGGCTGTTCCTGTCTTAAGACTTACGATACTGCGAAGGCCGCATCCCCGTCTCGCGGATGAAAATCTTTGAAAAATAACGGCTGCTATAATAGCCAACCTTCAGCGCAATGTCCTGTACCGATAGGCCCGGCTCGGTAGTCAGAAGGCGTTTCGCATTCATAATACGGACTTCCGTAAGATAGTCAACGAATCGTTTACCGGACTTTTCATGGAAAATTCTGCTGAGATAATTCGGGGTAATATGATACATCTCGGCAATGGTATTGATAGCGATGTCTTTCATGTAATTTGTTTCAATATAATTCATGATTTTAGCCACCAATTCAGCCTGATAATTCAGCCCCCGGACATGCATGGTTTCGGCATGTGTTTCCAAATCCCGGAGTAATTCGCCAAATCCACAGGCAGATGTCTGTAAGCCCATAGCCTGATAAAGATAGCTGGCAATGGAGCTTCTGTCTAATAAAGAGAATCTGTCCCGAAGAATCCGTCTCTTGCGGAGTTCCTCTATATGATATTGAAAAGAAATCTCATCCTGCCGCCGATATGCACAGGTAAGATAATCAAGGCTTTGGGATAAACGAACAGCAGGATAAAACCATGGACATCTCGTGACAGTCTGCAGTTTTACACAGCCTTGTATGGGAGCACAAGCGCCAATTAAACGAAATTTTTTGAGATTAAGCGCCCGATGCAGAGCAGCCTCTAAAGACGGATAGGTACAGACCACGCTCATAAGACCATTCTGACTGTTTAACTGCTCCTTCACCAGATAGCGATGATTGTTTTTTAACTTAGAGGGTATCGCCGTCAGTAAAAATAAACTATGGTCAAGCGTAGTAAGAGAAAAGTATCCGTCATGCAACGGCCATGAAGATAACGCGTTTTTCAGCTGCTGGCGGCACGATTCTAATGTCTGTCCTCCGGCAGCGGTAATAATATAGAGATCAAAAATAGCTTTTTTATCGGCGGCAAGCAAAGCAGTCTCTGCTTTTTCGTACTTTTGATTCAGAAAAACGGAGACGTAAGCATTAAATTTCTCATTTTCCCGGGCCCAGCGTTCCTGAATGATCTGGCGGGCTTTCGTCAAAACATTGCTCAGCTCTGCTGGAGAAGCAGGTTTTAGCAGATAATCCAGGGCTCCATGTTTTAACGCCGTCTGAGCATATTTAAACTCGCCGAACCCACTTAGAATGATACAAATTGTCTCTGGCGAAACCTGACGAAGCCGTTCGAGGCAAACCAGCCCGTCCGTCTGTGGCATACGGATATCTATAAACGCAACGTCCGGTTTTTCTTTCCGGGCAATGCCAAGAGCGCTTCTGCCGTCGGTGGCTTCATAATACTGGCATTGCCGGGGATATAATTCACTGATCATATCAGCGAGGCCCAGACGCACCATACGCTCGTCATCAGCCAATAGTATTCTCATATCCTCCCTCCTCTCCGGTTAAGCGAATCCAAATCGTACTGGTCGTAAAATGACCCGGTAACGTATCAATCTCAAAGAAGGCGTCTTCATAGAAATAAGAAAGACGTTCTTCTATATTTTTCACTCCTACCCGTTTCGAATCTTTGTAGCGCTGCATGTTAAAACCTACGCCATCATCCATCACCCGAATATAGAGATAAGATTCGCCGTCTCTATCGGCCGAACCAATTGCGATAGTGATGGTGGTAAGCCCGGCCTTTGGCTCCATGCCATGAATAATCGCATTCTCAACCAATGGCTGAATCAGCAGCCGGGGAATGGTGAAATCACGATAGGTCTCATCAAACTCAATTTGATACTGCATCCGTTCTTCAAACCGTAATTTTTGAAGCGCCAGATAATCCTCAAGAAAATGAACTTCCTCCGTCAGACTGCACAAGTCCTGATTACGACAGGTATAACGGAACAGACCGGTCAGCTGAAGAATACTTTTCTCTAGCTTATCCTGTTCGCCCAAACGGTTCAGGGTGATAAAACCATTCAGAGTATTATAAAGAAAATGAGGATTGACCTGCATCTGCAAGGCCATATATTCGGCGTTTTTCTGGCTTAGGACGGCCCGGTACTCATTATTGATATGGACTTCCAGCTTTTGCAGCATATGGTTAAAATTACGGCTGATGACAGCCACTTCGTCATTCACATTATCGGCTACGTCAAGCTGGGTTGTCAAATCCCCCTTTTCCACAGCCTTCATCCGCTCAATCATACGATTTACCGGCCCGGTAATGCGCCGGATATTAATCGCGTAAATGGTTCCGGAAATAAGGATGGTCAGGGCAGATAACACAGCTCCAAGTATAAAGATTGGCTGCGACTGCTGCGCGATATCCCGGCCGGACGACAAGTAAGCCAATCGCCAGCCAGTGATAGGAATGGCCTCAGAATATACACGCAGGCGGTCATCCGGGATTTCAATTGTTTCACCGTCGTCGGGAATGCTGGCAGCCAGCGTATCGAACCTTGGATTGGTCGCATAAATGACCTCTCCCTGTTCATCAAGCAGCATCAGGCAGGAGTTGGCGCCGGTATCCATCTCCTGAAAGATTTCTTTCAGCCGGGGAAAGGAGGCGTCAACCTTAATAATCCCCAGCGAACGCTGATTATTGATATTTCTGGCCAGTCGAATCACCGAAAAGACAGGCTCCCTGTTTTCGCTTCCGGCAATATCTTTCCAGTTGTTCTGGGAGATATAAACAAAATTGCCGTTGGCTGAAACAGCGCTCTCAAACCAGGGCTCATCCCGGTAAGGGTAATCGTTTGTGACCGAAATATTCATATTTTTATAAGCCATATGGTAGGCATTGTCAGGCGTATCCAACGGTGCAAAACCAACCCCCATGATATTGCTGTCGGAAAAAATCAGCAATTTTTGAATAACTTTTCGGTAATGATAGTGCTTTAAAAAATATTCGTAATCATCGGATATTTTATAATAATCTTCACTGTTCACATATTGATAAAAATCCATCACTTCCGTATAACCGATTAAAGAAATGGAAAAATCCCGTAATTCTTCCGCATAGTTTGATATATTCTCCTGCATGGAAACCAGCGTATTACGCACCATTTGTTCCGACTGCATTTCAAACCGGTTATTAAAATATGACATTAGAACGGCTGTCAGCAAAAGCAGCGGAATCAGAGTTCCTCCTAAGAACAGGATTAACAGCCGGGTTCGAAACGTTTTACGATACTTCATAAGTTTCCTCCTTACCCCCCCCCATCGCTGACGCAATGGATTGCAGCTCTATATGATGTACTAGGTCCGTTGTAATCTTTTAGCATTATATGATGTGGGTGTCAAAAGTCAGTGGAAAAACTGACTCTTGACGCACAAAAATTTATTTTTGCCCTTTGACAACTGAATAAAACTATGTTTTCAAATAAAACGCCATAACAGAAGAGCGGTTACCGCTTTATGCGGGCTCAAAACTTCTGCATTTTAGCTTACCTTGGGTAAACCGCATTAATTTACTGAAATTTAGGGTAGCAACTTTAAAGCCAAAGAACAGTTTTGTCTTCAACTTCCCTCTCATTGGCATTTTGTCTACCGCATATTTATTTCGAAGAACGGATGGAACAGTCTCTACTCCATTGCGTATCCGGCTTATAAGCGTTCTCGTTTCCTCATCCATAAGTTCCGCAGACTCCAGAATGCGCCTTCTGGATTTTTTCATTCTGTGGTGTAGACTGGTCATGGTAAATGACACGGTTCCTGTTATTTGGATTCTCATAATCGTCCAGTCCTTCGAGTAGTCCAGCCTGTCCATCGCGTGCTATTTCACGTACGAGGTTGGCAAGACAGGTATATAAAAGTTCCAGACGTCCCATCTGGCGGATGTTAGACTCAATCATCATACTGTCCATTCGCCTGACAGTTGGTGCAATGTCCATATATTCCCGTATGTTTTCTGCAAGGGAAACCATACAGTCGTGAATAAGGTTCTTTCCTGTAACCAACTCGTATGCGGTGACCCTCTCACGGAATCTGCTGAAGGTACGGTCGCTCAGAGGCTGGTTCTCATAACCGGTAGTATGCAAGGCATACTGGTATCTAAAATCAAACTCACATTCCTCAAGGATTTCGTCGTCTGTAAGACCATTAAATTCTTTGAGAATGAGTGCTCCAACAATAACATTAACTGGGGCATTCGGACGGGAATTTCTCTTATCGCTGTAAAGAGGGGCAAACAACATTTCATCGATATTAGAAAAAATGTGATCTGAAAATGGTTTTGCCCATGATTTGTCCAATATTTTTTGTTTGCGTTCAGATAAGAATCCGAGTGAATCAAAGAGAGAAATCTGCTGGTAATTATTCAAAACAAAAGACATTGCTCATACCTCGTAAAATATATAATATAATTATATTTTACCAGAAAACAACGATAAAACATAGCTTTATTCAGTTGTCAAGGAACTAAAACTTAATGATAGCGTACTTTTGACATCCACATCATTATATCACAAAATAAAATTATTATATGTGATTTGTAGAAATAGAGACTTTTTGTGTGGAATTAGGACATTTAAAAGGGGGAAAAATAGCCTTATAATGCAGGTATAACATTGATACGGTCGTATGATGTTAAAGGAACATTTACTATTTAAACAAAAAAGAAAGGATGGTATGGATGAAAAAGTTATTATGCGTATTATTATCAGCGGCATTAATCGGCGGTCTGTGCGCCGGCTGCTCCAAAGCTCCGAAAGAAGAGAGCGGCGGCTCAGAGATGGAAGCTTCCGAAGGAAAGGATGAAAAAGGCAAAACAACGCTGACCTTTGTTCAGCATATGTCAGGCGTCGTCACAGACGAGCTTCAGGCCGTACTGGATGAATTTGAAGCGGAAACCGGAATCGCGGTGGAAATGTCCAGTCCGGGAAGTGACATTGAGGAAGTCATGAAAACCCGGATGGCCTCGAATACTCTGCCGGATCTTTGGACCACCCATGGCTGGTCGGTCGCCCGTTACGGCGAATATTTGCGCCCAATGAATGATCAGGACTTTGTGGAGCATATCGTGCCTTCGATTAAGGATCTGATCACCGGTCCTGACGGAAATATCTACGTATTGCCGATTGACGCCGATATCTGCGGCATTTCCTATAATGCAAAAGTATTAGAAGACGCGGGGGTTGATCCGGAATCAATCCTGACCTGGGAAGACTTTGAAACAGCCTGCGACAAGATAAAGGAGACCGGCAAAATACCTTTGTTTTTTGACGGCAAGGACCCTCTGGCATTTGGGCAGTTCTTTGATTTTGTAGCGCCGACATTATACACAAACAACGATGACGACAACCAGCGGGAAGAATTTCTGGACGGTAGCTTTGATTGGGAAGACTGGCGTGAGGTTTGCGAAATCCTTGAGCGATGGACCGAGAAAGGATACCTAAATACAGATGCACTAACCGCTGATTATGCAACAGCCTGCCAGGCTTTGGGAAAAGGCGACGCTGCTTTTATGCTTCGTAACGCTAATGTAATCGTTGAAGCATGGACAACCAGTCCTGATGCAAAGCTCGGGATTCTGCCGATTCCCGGTAAAGACAGCGATAACCCGCGCTGCATCATCGGCGGAGAGCGTTTAGCAGTCGGCGTATGGAAGGATTCGCCGAATCAGGAGGAAGCTCTTCAGTTAATCGAGTATCTGGCACAGCCGGAAGTGTGCGCCAGACTGGCAACAGCCGCCGGAATGCCGGCAGGACTCGACAACGCAGAAAGCGACACCGGCAAACTGGCCCCCTACTATGAGCGGGTCATGTCAGATGATATTTTAACCATTCCTTACTTTGATCGTGAATATCTGCCCAGTGGAATGTGGGACGACCTGTGTGTAACCGGAGCTAATATTGTAGCCGGAAACAGCGGAGCTATTGATGAAACAATCGAACAGATGCGCCAAAGCTACGAAACCAAGAGGGCACAGCAATGATGAAAAAACGAAATAAGAATATGATTAATCTGTTTTACCTGCCGGCGCTCATCTTGTTTGCTGTCTTCGTAATCTATCCGTTTATGGAAGGGATTCGCATCTCATTTACCAATTGGAACGGGTACTCACAGAATTATACCTATGTGGGCGCAAAGAATTACATACAGCTGTTTCAGGACAAGAATGTGCGTACGGCGCTGATTAACACATTAATCTACGGAATCGGCAGTACTTTTTTACAAAATGTTATCGGGCTGTTATATGCGGTCTTCCTTGACAGTAAATTTCGCGGCCGTATGCTTGTCCGAACCATTATTTACCTGCCTGTAATGATTGCGCCGCTGGTCATGGGCTACATGATGTATTTCCTGGTACAATATGACAATGGTGCAATCAATGATATTCTGGCTGCCTTTGGCAGGCAGCCGGTAGACTGGATGAATAACGGTTTCCGGGCGGTTATTCTCATGACCCTGATTAACAGCCTGCAATTCGTCGGCATTTCCATGGTTATTTACATGGCCGGACTTCAGGGAATCCCCGGCGTATATTACGAAGCGGCGGCTATTGACGGCGTTTCAGGATTCCAGGCATTCCGCAGTATCACCTTGCCTCTTCTGACTCCTGCTATTACTTCCGCAGTGGTTATCAACCTAATCGGCGGACTGAAGCTTTTTGATATTATCATGGCTCTGACCATGGGCGGCCCGGGATATTCCTCCCATTCGCTCTCTACTCTGATTACAAATCAGTATTTCAGGGCTCAGAATGCCGGATACTCGGCGGCGATAGGAGTCGGAACATTCCTGCTGATTATGTTTATCAGTAATGTAACAATGCGCTATTTTGATAAAAAGGAGGTCTATTCATGATAAATAAGAAAACCTCTGTCTGGAAATACCTGTTGTCGGCCCTGATTATCCTCATTCATGCAGTACCGCTCTATATTCTAATCGGCGTAGCTTTCAAGTCCAGGATGGATATGAGCTCGCGCTGGGTTCTGCCGGGATACATCTGGTGGGACAATTTTAAAAACGCACTGTTTCGGGGCGACATGCTGCTGGCCCTGAAAAACAGTTTCATCATTACAACCGGCGCAGTATTCCTGATTACGCTTCTGGGTGCGCTGGCGGCCTTTCCTCTGGCCCGGCATACCAGCCGGTTAAATAACCGGGTCCGCGGGCTTATCATGGGAGTTATGATGGTTCCTCCTTTGAGCATACTGGTTCCTCTTTATTCGAATCTGGCTCATGTTGGCGGTTTATCAACTTATTGGGGGATTATCGGCGTGCTGACCGCTTTTCAGCTGCCAATGAGTGTTTTCCTGTTTACCAATTTTATCAGGTCCATTCCCATAGCCTTAGATGAAGCGGCGGCTATTGACGGATGCGGCCCGTTTCGGATCTTTGCCCTGATTATCCTGCCGCAGTTGAAACCGGTTATTGCATCGGTGATAATCTTAACCGGAGTAAATTGCTGGAATGATTATCAATTCTCACTATATTTGCTGCAGTCGCCAAAACTCAAAACCATAACTCTGGCTATCTCGGGCTTTTTCTCGCTTCAGTCGAGCGATATCAATGCAGCCGGAGCCGCAGCGCTGATGGGAATCACACCAGTAGTATTCTTCTTCCTGTTTCTGCAGAAATATTTTATTAAGGGAATGGTGGACAGCGCCATCAAATAGGAGGTAATTTTCATGATTACAGTTCATGACAATCTGTTTTTCCTGCATGGAAAAGATATGTCTTATATTATGAAAAAGGATGAAGCGGGGTACCTTTACCATCTGTATTATGGAAAGCGTCTGGGCGAGCGCGAATATCGGATACCGGTCAATTATCTGCGCGGTTTCAGCGCCGCCGATATCAACGACAAAACCGTCCGGGACACCCCAAACAACGACGTTGGCTGGCTGCCGAAAGACGAACAGGGGAAGTCGCTGGATGAAGCGCCTCAGGAGTACCCGTCTTACGGCCGTTTTGACTTGCGGACGCCGGCCGTTGAAATTGAATACGGCGATGGCAATCGTATTACAGACCTCCGTTATGACAGTCATGAAATCGTCTCCGGAAAACCGGACCTGCCCGGTCTTCCGGCGGCGTATGCGAAAGATAGCGAAGCCCAGACCCTTCATATTACCCTGAAGGATGTGGTAGCGAAGATTACCGTTATTTTGAGCTATACCGTATACGAACAGCATCCTAATATCTGCCGGAATGTCCTGATTCAGAACAATGGAAAGGAAACCATCTTACTTCGACGGGCCTTGTCCGCTAATATCGACTTTGCCGGCGGTGAGCACGACGTTATCAGCTTTCCCGGAAGCTGGGCAAGAGAGCGTCATACCAGCCGCCAAAGGATTCACCATGGAATTCAGGAATTTTCCTGTGCCCGGGGAGCAAGCGGTCATCAGATGAATCCTTTTATTATTGTCTGTGATACCGCTTCAAACGAAGATTATGGCGATTGTTATGGTTTTTCGCTAGTGTACAGCGGCAACCACAGTACCATAATTGAGAAAGATCAGTATGATATCACCCGAGTACAGATGGGAATCCATCCAGGCGTTTTTACATGGGAGCTGAAACCTGACGACTGGTTCCAGACACCGGAATGCATCCTGGCTTTCAGCAGCCAGGGCTTAACATCTCTGACACAAAGTTACCATGACTTTTTCCGGGAGAATTTTCTACATGGTTACTGGTCCAAACGGGACCGCCCGATCCTGCTGAATAGTTGGGAGGCCAGCTACTTTGATTACAATGAAGAGACACTTTTAACGCTTGCAGAAAAATCGAAAGCTTTGGGCATAGAAATGCTGGTCATGGATGACGGCTGGTTTGGTAAACGCGACAACGATCATTCCTCCCTTGGGGACTGGTATGCCAATAAAAAGAAACTGCCCGGCGGTTTGAGCGGTTTAGTAGCTAAAGTAAACGCTTTGGGACTGGATTTCGGACTGTGGATGGAGCCAGAGATGATTTCGCCGGACAGTGAGCTGTATCGCGCGCATCCGGACTGGGCGGTCCAGGTACCGGGGCGAACGCCGGCAATTACCAGATGGCAGTATGTGCTGGATTTATCAAGAACAGAAGTACAGGACTACATAATAGACGCCGTATCAGAAGTGCTTCGCGTACCAGGAATATCCTATATAAAATGGGATATGAACCGCCACATAACCGATATGCCTGATTCCGGTTATAACCATCGCTATATTTTAGGGCTTTACCGGATTTTGGATAAATTAACCCGACGTTTCCCCAGGGTACTGTTTGAAAGCTGCAGCGGAGGCGGCGGCCGGATGGACCCCGGAATCATGTATTATATGCCGCAAACATGGATTAGTGATAATTCCGATGCAATTGAGCGGCTTTATATTCAGGAGGGTACTTCATATGCTTATCCCCTTCAATGTATGACAGCCCATGTATCGGCAGTACCAAACCATCAGACCGGGCGAATCACACCCTTAAGTATTCGGGGACATGTTGCGCAATTCGGAATGTTTGGCTACGAGCTGAATCCCGCTGCTATGTCAGAAAGCGAGAAAGCTGAAATAATGCAGCAAATAGAGACGGCCAGGAGACTGCGTAAGCTGATGCGTTCCGGGGACTTTTACAGGATTGCATCCCCATATGCGGGAAATGATTGCGTATGGCAGGTGGTATCAAAGGACAAGCGGGAGACTGTTTTACTATTTGCGCGTATTCTTTCAGTTCCAAATCCCAATGTTACAACGGTGAAACTGAAAGGTCTGCTTCCCGGTGAGAACTATCATGAATCCGACAGTCATAGAATATACGGCGGTGATGAACTCATGTATATGGGAATACAAATTGAAGCGGGCGCACAGGATTACTTCAGTATACTGAAGCACTTGGTAATAAATTAGAATCATAATTAACCTGAATTATTCACGGAACAGCATCTGAACTGATAACTGTACCATGAAAAAGAAGGAGTTTTAAGTCTTGCTCACTTTTTAAAACCTGATACAAAGACTATTAAGAAATTGTATAAAGTGATTAACCCAAAGGGCACTACCCGTAAAAAAGGTAGTGCCCTTTGTAGTGCTCATTATTAAAAATGGATTGAATCCTGCACAAATATCTAATCTACATTTGATAAATCAATTTCCATAATAGTCGGTGCTGTCCATGTCTCCAGTGCATCCATATCAGGCGTATAAATACGCATATACAGGTGGAAACCTCCATCACCTACTGGAAGCCAGTTTGTGGTATCCTCCGGTGCATCCTTAGACAGAATGACATCGACTGAACCATCATCATTAGCTTTCAAGCCGGAACGGTTATTTATACAGTAACGATCAATTGGATTATCAATCAGGAAATCATCGTCTCCGTATGCAGTCACAGACCAGAAGCCTCCCTCAAGAACCTGCGGATAGCTCTCAAAATGAAGAACGTATGATTTTTCTCCTGTCAGAGGATTTCCGTCTGCATCCGTCTCTGTCTTAGGATACAGTGCAACCTCAACGGTATTGGCACCAAGCCCTGCAAGTGCTACCAGCGCACGATAAGCATATTCTGTGTTAAAATCTCCGATCGGTGCACCAAAATAATTCCACTGACCAAGTTTACTTGAGAATTTCTGCCCCTCTTTGAAAAGCTTTGGCCGGAGTTCTGTCAGCATCGTTTTCCAGCTTTCGGCAACATCACCGGTAAGAACAGAAGCATCAAATTCCATACCAGGACCTACATTCACAGCTGCTATTTTTTCAAGCATTTCTTTATCTGCAGCTGCCGGAGAATTCTTGACCATCAATTCATTAGCCTTATTAAAAAATGTGACCGGATCCATGGAAAGAACCTTATTAACAGGAACATAATTATTCTCTTCGCTATAGCTTCCCTTCGGAGGCTCATAAGTGTCTCCGGATATATAATTGGAAAGCGGCATTAGTTTCATTTTTTCCTGAATGGCACGCACATTTGGAAGATCCTCTTCTCCTGATAAAACGGTTCTGGTGATAGACCACGCCATAGATGTGGGAACATCTATACGGGTAACGTCCTCAGGCAGTTCTCCCTCCCATGTAGAAAGAGTAATTGCATATGCACCTGCCTGATCAAGAACTGCGGCAGTGTTTGTCCAGGCATCCAGCACCTGAACCTTACAAAAACGGTCTGTTTCCGGAAGCTCATAGACCATTGGTTCCTCGCTCAGATCATACCATACCTGTGAATAGATCGTATCCACATTAGGAGTTACCACATTCCTGAATTGTGCATTTGCCAGTGCAACACTGTGTATAAACTGATTTACAGGTGCTTTTCCGGTAACAGGCTCCTCTGTGTTCGTTGCCGAGGTCTCAGTGGCATCCATAAGCACCAGCGGAAATGCATAAACATAAGCATCTTCCACAATCTCCCATACGTTTTCATCTGTCTCACTGTCAGCTGCTGCTGCAAATACCTGCATATTGCTGGAATAGCCTGACAGCACCAATGCTGCGCTGGCTATAAGGGCTGCAAATCTTTTCATATCCATATCCTCCTGTAACCATTTATGATTTTTCGAAAATTCTCTAACCACTCGCTTTACTCCATAAAAATTTTATGGCTCGATAATATTAAAATATTTATACTCTGAGGTAACCGTAACAGCATCCATCAATCGTGTCAGGCAGGTTTCATCACCCTCCTGCTGGATCAAAGCTGCAACGTTTTCTGCATTTTTCTGAATAATAGACAGCAGTCCGGCACGTTTGGTAGTCCATGTCACATCAGCATCAGCATCCTGTGTATCTTTCTGATAAAGAAGTACACCATTTTTTACACGGAGTACATAATTACCTTCCGGCAATATAAGATTTGCTGTAAACGTCAGATCTGGAATCTTCGTCGTATCTACAAGAATTCCCAGATAATCCAGAATCATATCCGGTGTCATATGTGAGAAAACATCACCGTTACCGCTACTTCGCGTTGCATCATCGGTATTTGTACCATTTCGCAGTTCCTGTGCAGCACAAAGGTAAGCACTGCGCCATGGACCTGATTCTGCCTGATATCCCAATTGCTCCAATGCATCCGCACACAGATAACGTGCATCCGTATTTTCCGGATCAGCAAAAACCAGAGTATTGGTAATCTGGGCTACCCACTGATATTCTCCCTTTGCAAAATCTTCTTTTGCTTTTTCAAGAACCGCATCTGTGTCACCGAAATATTCTACCAGCTTTTGTGCATAATCCGATGGTGTAAGTTCAGCAAGATGGATAGGATTACCATCATACCAGCCCATGTATTTCTCATATACTGCCTTCGAATTATGAGAAACTGTACCGTAATACTGGCGGGTATACCAGACTTTCTCCAGTTCCTCGGGAAGCTGGATCATATTGGCAATCTCTGTTTCCGTATAACCTTCATTAATATAAAGCAATGTCTGGTCGTTAATAAACTTATATACAGCTGCCGTATTGGTCATATATTCCTGAATAATATCATTTCCCCAATGTGGCCAGTTATGGGACTGGAATACCACATCTGCCTTATCACCATAAAGAGCCAGAGATTCCATGATGTACTCTGCCCATGCGTTTCCGTCACGCACCTGGGCTCCGCGGAGTGTATACAGATTGTGGAGCGTTCCTGTACAGTTTTCAGCCATCCACAAAGCATTTTTCGATCCAATCCAGAAGTTCATCTCTGCCGGTGCTTCGGTGCCCGGAGTAAGCTGGAATTCAATTTCCACTCCATCAATAGTATGCTTCTCACCGGTTTGTGTGATTTCAAGTGTAGGAGAAATATAACTTGTACTGCCTTTGGACTGACCCATACCAATACCAATGGCAAGAGAGCCTGTTTCACCACCCTCAAGCATTGTTCCATACTGATAGCTTGCTCTGCGCCCCATGGCAGTACCTGCATAAATATTCTCGCTGACAGCATGCTTCTCAAAGCCCTCAGGTGCAATTACCTGCACATCACCGGATTGTACATCTTCTTCTGAAATAATTCCCTTGACTCCACCGAAATGGTCAACATGGGAATGGCTGTAAATCACTGCCTTTACAGGAAAAGTGCCCAGATTCTCTTCCACCAGGGCAAGAGCCGCTTGTGCACACTCTACACTCATCAATGGATCTACTACAATCCATCCTGTATCACCTTTTATGAATGTGACATTGGACATATCATAGCCACGCACCTGATAGATTCCATCGGTTACTTCAAAAAGGCCATAAATATGATTCAGCTGCGTATCCCTCCAGAGACTGGGATTAGCGGTATCAGGAGCATCCTGATCCAGAAAAGCATAAGCTGTCTGACTCCATACAAGCTTTCCGTTCTCATCATAAATATCCAGAGTATCCGGAGAAGCAATCAGACCCTTTGTCGCATTTTCAAACTCCGCAGTATCCTCGAAATCCAGCAATGCATATACTTCCTGATTTGCATCAATGGTATACTGGGTAGCTGGTTTGCTTTCTGCTGTTAATTCTGATGCGGCAATTGCAGTAGAACTGCCACAGACAGTCATGGTAAGTGTCAATGCGGCGGTAGTCAAAGTAGTTGCTTTTTTTCTTTTTATGATATATTCCCCCCTTGTTCTGCAAAAAATTTAGATATTCTCTGTCGTAAATCTTAATTAAATGCAAAAATAATATTTAATAGAAATATAACATGAATATATCATGGGAACAATGGGATTATAGCAAAATAACGTTTCTATTGCGGTAAATCAACATGATAAGCGGTAAAACGACATTTATTACTTGGAAAAATTACTTTCCATGGAAACTGCAACCAATCTGACCAGATGATTTTCTTCGCTTATAGATTTCATTTTGTCTGCATTAAACAAAATACATCCACAGTGTCCCGGAAATGTAGGAAAACATATAATTTTCAGATTCGTATCTATTTCAGGACTATAATCCATGATTTCCAGTGTTTCGCCATACAATGTGGCGCGTTCATAAACATGAAGCCATTTTGCATCCATATTGGAAAAAAGACTGGAAAAGGAACTTCCGATCATCTTGTCTAAGGACAGCTTTTCCAGGGTAGCCAATGCTTCGTTTCCATAACGGAAGATCCAGTCCACTGCCTTTTTTTCTTCACTGAACACCATTTCTATATCTGTAAATGCAAATGGGAGAGCATCGCATATCTTATAATATTTGCAATATTCTTCAGCTGTCAGCGGCAGCTTTTTTTTATTGATTTTTGCAATCAGAAGCTGCTGTTTTTCCTGCAGTTCTTCTTTGAGTATCCTTTTTTTTCGCTTTGTATAGCAGATTTCCTCACCATTAGACAGTAAAATCCTGTCTTGAATATCACTGATTGCAGACACAGCCACCATACAGCC
This sequence comes from Eubacterium sp. BIOML-A2, assembly GCF_009680135.1. NCBI lineage: Bacteria > Bacillati > Bacillota > Clostridia > Eubacteriales > Eubacteriaceae > Eubacterium > Eubacterium sp. BIOML-A2. Next base: position 4,747 of record NZ_WKZK01000069.1, on the reverse strand, counting down.
ACGTTTTACTTCCATGAACTCTTCATTCAATTGCTTCTTTAATTCTTTCAGTGTCATTCGGCAATGATAAACTTTTCCATCAAACATATGAATCGTACAATTATCATCTGACATGATTGCATAGAGAATGTCTGCACACCGGATAGCAATCTTAGTACGATTAAAGGTTATGGTAATGAATTCTTGTTGCATGGCTGGTGCCTCCTTATGATATGATCTCTTTATATAATGATACCAGTGTCAAAAGGTCAAAAAGCTGTTCATGCTTGCACGATAAGGCTTTTGAACTTGGGACACGCCAAATATGAGAAAGTAGCGATTTACGCAGTAAATCAGCGGATTTCGAATATTTGGAGGATTGCGGGAGCTGCGTAGCAATCCGGGTATCAAATGAGTGTCAAAAGACCTTTTGACACTCATATATCATATAATATCATATTTTAACCGTGAATATGGTACAATAAAAACATGGTACAATAAAAATATGGTACAAGGAACGGAAGAATTAAAAGGAGGCCCGTTATGTTTACGCGAGAAGAAGCACTGAAGCTTGGCTTATCATTTCAAGACACATATGAGGAAAGGCCTTTCCATGACCAGACCTGGCAACTGGTAAGAGTAAAGGATAGTAAAAAAGCGTTTCTGTGGATTTATGAACGTAATGGATATATTAATTTGAATGTAAAGGCAGATCCTGAGTGGCGTGATTTCTGGAGAAGTACATATGAAGCTGTAACGGCGGGATATCATCAGAATAAGGAACACTGGAATACCATTATTTTGGATGGGACAGTGCCGGATAAAGACATCAAAAGAATGGTAGCCGAGAGCTATGATCTGATAACGTATAGTCCGACGAAGAAAATTTATGAGGCAGTTAAGAAAATCCCGAAAGGCCGTGTGGCAACTTATGGTAAAGTTGCAGAGCTGGCTGGAAATCCCAGAATGTCAAGGGCTGTGGGAAATGCCCTTCATAAGAATCCGGATCCTGAGCATATTCCATGTTATCGGGTAGTAAATTCCAAAGGGGAATTAGCCGGGGCATTTGCTTTTGGCGGAGAAAATGCACAGAAAAAACTGTTGGAAGCAGATGGCGTTGAAGTTGTAAATGGAAAGGTGGATTTGAAAAAGTACGGTTTATAGGACTGGCAGAAATCTGTTTAACAGAGTTTATATTGGCGGCACATCGTCAGGATGATGCCACCAATATTTGTATCTGGAAGGAAAAGTGAATGTGTAATTTAATTATTTTCTGTAGCAGAGACGTCTTCTAATTTTATTACCAGAACTCCGTCAATCATCTTAATTGAGTTGTCATTAGGATAGCAATTCATTCTTTGGACTTCTGGCAGGCTCTGGAGAGCTTGGATCTGTGATTCATCTGCTTTTTTATATTTGTAGCTTAGAAGAACCTTCATAAAACGATTTCTGGAATAGTGATTGATCAGTGACGATTCATTTCCACCATAAATAACATCTGCTTTTTTCCAGATCTCGGCATAAGAAGGATCTGAAATGTTTTTTCCAATAAAGGCTACCGGAGCATCCGTAGAATAATCGGGAACGGAACGCATACGAGTTACCATAGAGGATAAATATTCCTGGGTTTCAACATCAGCATAATACATCAAAGTATAATTCACATTGGATGACCAGATATAGTTACAGATCATAACCATCATACAAAGAAAAATCGTCCAGGTAAAAAAGCTTTTAAGGCGAGGCGACATCTGGAGCTGTTCTTTTTTCTGCAAAAAAGCCTGACGGCCAGCAAGGAGCTCCAGCAAAAGAATAGGAATCAGGTAAATAACCACCATTCCATATACCATTAAGGTGTAAATTACGCTTTGAGGACACATAATCTCAATGCTGTCTGCGGCAATTGGAATCAGGATAAACAGGAAAACAATCAGCAGCCGTTCCATAAGGCATCTTTTATATGCAAATAAATAATAAAGAATTAATATAAAAGAAAGGATTCCAAGAAGAATCAGTCCCTTTTGGATAACAAAGGTCGCGCTCAGACCGCAGTAGTTCTGCTTGGTAAGGTGATAAAAATTCTTGTAAATTTTCAGAATTATTGAAGGAATCTGGCTAAGGGAAAGTTTTCCCATATCGTTGATTCCCTGATAATCGTTGAGAACAACGTCATAGTGCTTTAAGGTCAGATTTGTAATTCCCATGTAAACAAGAAATCCGCAAATAAGGATGAGAAAATATTTAATACCTCTTTGCAGAAGCTTTTTCCAGTCATATTCTTTTCGAAGAGCGTTCCATGCAAGATATAGTACCATGAGACTGGCGGTAACTGGAAGGTAAGCTTGATAAATTCCCATGGAACAGGCAAGAAATAAAAAGGAACAAAGGAATCCCCACCATTTTTTATCTGCCAGATATACAGCTAACACAGCGAAGAGAATTGCAGTTGCATAATGTGGCGCACAAAACATAAAGAACATAGTGCTGGTTATTGTTGGGAAGCAGATCATGATAGCTCCAACCAGTATACGATTCAGTGGATTCTGAATATGGAAAAGCTCTGTGATCAGGCAGGCACAGACTGATAAAAGCAGGAGGGTGATCAGCCCATTGAAAAATGGAAGAGAATAAGGCTGCCAGAATTTATCCTGAAATTTTTCCATATACATCAAAAACCAACGTCCGGAGCTTACTGTGGTTCCTACTCCTGCCGGTACGTTGGTAATGCTGTCATAGTTATTAAGTACATTTGTCAGACAGAAAAAATGTGCCAGAATGCCAGTTATCATGGCAGACAAAAAAGTGATTTTTAGTTTTGGACAAAAGGTATTTTTGTACCAGTAAACTATTGCATCCCAAGGATTCATAATAATCTCCTTTAAATCAAAATTTTGTTTTATTTTATCAAATTATTGGAAAAAAAGCAAAGCTAAACGGCCTAAAATGTTATTGCGTAAGCATCACCGGTAAGATTATAATGGTTATAAAATGAAACTAAACTAGGTAATTGCGAAACTCGCGATGCTCGTTTGCAATTTTGTATCTAAACAGGGAAAAATTCGTGCAGGGCACGAATTCTAAAATGAGAAATGGATAACTATCAGTTTTAGGCATACTTTAATAAACCATAAGGTATATGAAGTTGGTAAGACCTAAGCTATGAGTGGTTTTAGACTTCGTATGTACTCATGATGTTTGATCCTGTCTGCAAGAACAACGGTAATAAGTTGTGTGATACCAGCAAGGATTAAGTCTGTATGCAATGTTTTTTCATTCTGAGTACGGCGTCCTGCGAGACAGAGATTCTCTTTTATGTGATTGATATCTCTTTCAACAGCAGTTCTGATCTTGTAAGTGCTATCCCATTCTTCGGTTCCACGAATGGTGCCTGGATAAGCACGAAGATCTTTTTCGGGATAAACATAAACCATACGTCCGCATTCAGAAGTAGTACAGGGATTATCGCAGATACAATGTCTATGATATTTTCCGGTTGATGCATCCTTAACATACTTTATTTTAGGACAGCTAAACTTATATCTTTTTAAACCATTTTTTCTTGTAGACGTACCTTCTGGTTTCATTGAAAGTGAAGGATCATTAGGACAACAAGGTATACCGTTTTCATTGATCGTACAATCCGGATTTTTTAATCCGGATCTGGAATTAAGAGGAATGTATGCTTTTGTGAAGTGTTTATTTTCGCCAAAGGTATTGCCTGTAAGCAGTTCACCATAAAGCTGGCACGAATCAAATGCTGCATCACCAAGAAAGGTTCTGGGATTAATAAGTGGATGCTTTGTAAAGAAATCTTTTAGTGTAGGAATGAGTAATTTTGCATCATGAACACATTTATCTTCATCTGGAGAATTCGATTTCTTTTCCACAACGATCTCAGGATGAGCGGTCATAAAGTCTTTGTTATAAAAAGCTATATGTCGGATAATTCCGAGACCATTGGTAACAATGCCAAACTTGTAGACATAGCAAAAATGACCATTAATGTATAACTGTTTAATTTCAGGATTTGCGGATGCGTGTGTTGGCATGGAACCATAAGCTGCCTTGTAAGGATCATAACTTTTATCGAGGTTATTCGCTTTGGCATAAGCTTTCAGCTGCCGGATAATGCGATTTGCGTATTTCGGATTATTTTCAGTAACGAAAGCCTCAATGCCAGAAGAATCAAAGATCGTCATATCCGCTTTGACCGAATCAATAGATTGGCAGATCGGTTCTGTTAGATCAACAAGGTTATCAAAAACGAGCTGAATGTCATCCATAAAATCTTGTTTAAAACGAGTGATCTTAGAAGCATCTGGGACTTTAGAAAAGCCACAGAATTCACGTAGTGGTTTTGAATAGGCAAGAAAAGTTAAAAGCAGTTGGTCTGTGGGAATGGAAAAAATACGTTGGATGATCAAAGCCCACAGGAAAGCTTGTAAAGGGTATTTACGGGTTCTGCCCGTTGATGCATAAAAATGATTTCGAAATGAAATCGGAATAAACTCATCAATATCGATATGAGTTTCTAATAGAGATAGAAACGCAGGTTTGTCATTTTCAAATTTTTTCTGGCAATCTGAAAAAATATCTGCCAAAGAAAGCTGTTTATATGTTATCATAGATGTCAGAATAACTCCTTTCTTGGTGTATGGTTTATAGTTTCTCGACAACTCTATTATACCATATCCAGTGAGGGGTTATTTGTTTTTTGTGGTAAAAAAATGCCGTGTTTATGCGGCTTGTGGCGTTTCGCAAACGCCTA